>DASYAD010000179.1:0-3161 GCA_036501515.1 Trebonia sp.
CCGGATCGCGGGCCGCCGCGATGGCGCCGACGTCACGCGGCTGCGAGCGGCGCTGGGATGGCAGCAGTTCAAGAAGTTCCTGGTCGTCCACCACCAGGTCGAGGACGACGCGCTGTGGCCGGCGCTGCGCGCGACGGTGGCGGGCCACCCCGACCAGCTGGCGCTGGTGGATGCGCTGGAGCAGGAGCACGCGGTCATCGACCCGCTGCTCCGGGCGGTCGACGAAGCCGCCGGATCACGGTCCTTCGGCGACATCATCGACGAGCTCGTCACCAAGCTCGGCGGGCACCTGGCCCACGAGGAGTCCGACGGGCTGGACCTGATCGACGCCGCGCTGAGCCTGGCCGACTGGCAGCGCTTCGGCCGGGTGCACGGCCAGCGGCTGGTCGGCGACGCGCCGGCCTACATGCCCTGGCTGCTCGACGGGGCCGGCCCCCAGGCCGTGACGGCGTTCCTGGCCAACGTCCCCCCTGCGCTCGCGGCCGCGTACCGCGGTCAGTGGGCGTCGGATTACGCCGCCCTGAAGCGCTGGGACACCATCGACGCGCCCAGCGGCGCCAGCGGCAGCTGAGGAGAGACAGCCATGTCATTGCCCGACACGGCCGCCGCGACCGGCACCGGCACCGCGCCGGCCGCCGGCCGCAAACTCGGCCTCGCCCTGCTGGTGATCGCGACGGCGCAGCTCATGCTGGTGCTCGACGACACCATCATCAACGTCGCCCTGCCCACCATCCAGCGCTCACTCCATGTGCCGGCCTCCCACCTCAACTGGATCGCGAGCTTCTACGCCCTGACCTTCGGCGGACTGCTGCTCGCCGGGGGCCGCGCGGGCGACCTGTTCGGCCGTCTGCGGATGTTCCGCGGCGGGCTCATCGTCTTCGCGGCGGCCTCGATGGCCGGCGGCCTCGCCCCCGACAGCACCGTCCTCCTCATCGCCCGCGCGGTCCAGGGCGGCGGGGCGGCGATCGCCGCGCCCGCGGCGCTGTCCCTGGTGACCACCACCTTCCCGGCCGGCCCGGCGCGGACCAAGGCGCTCGGCGTCTACGGCGGGATGGCGGGGCCCGGGTCCGTGCTGGGCCTGCTGCTCGGCGGGACGCTGGTCGAGTACGTCAGCTGGCGCTGGGTCCTGTTCATCAACGTGCCCATCGCGGTCGCCGTCCTGCTCGCCAGCCGGATCCTGGTCGCCGGGGACCGCGAGCACGGCCCGCTCGACCTGGCCGGCGCGCTGACCGCCACCGTGGGCATCGGGTCGGTCGTCTACGGCCTCACCAGCGGCAGCACGAACGGCTGGAGCGACCCCGTGACCCTCGCCTGCCTGGCCGCGGGCGCCGTGGCGCTGGCCGCGTTCGTCGGGCGGGAACGCAGCTACCGCGCGCCGCTGGTGCCGGTCGCGGTGGTGCGCGACCGCAGCCGGGCTGGCGCCTACACCGTCATGCTGCTCCTGGGCGCGGGCATGCTCGCCATGTTCTACCTGCTTACGCTCTACATGCAGATCGTGCGCGGCTACGCGGCCCTGCACACCGGACTCGCCTACCTGCCCGTCATCGCGGGCACCGGGGTCGCCGTGGGCGCCGCCCCGCGCCTGCTCATGAAGGCGCCCGCGCGGGCGGTCATCGCGGCGGGCCTGATCCTCTACGCGGGGGCGATGGCGTGGTGCGCGTCGCAGCTGACCCCGGCCTCGGACTACTTCGCCGTGATCCTGCCCGCCTTGCTCGTCGCGGGCATCGGCAGCGGGCTGGTCTTCGTGGCCGCCACCGCGGTCGCCGTGCACGGCGTCGCCCCGCACGACAGCGGCGCTGCGGCCGGGCTGCTCAACACGGGCCTGCAGGTGGGGGCGGCGCTCGGGCTCAGCGCACTCGCGTCGATCGCCTCGACCGTCAGCCGGGATTACCGCGCGGGGCACACGGTGGCAGCGGCGCTGACCGACGGGTACGCGTCGGGCCTGCTGGTCGCCGCGGTGTTCTTCGCGGCCGGCGCCGTCGTGGCCCTGGTGACCTTGCGGACGCGGATCAACGGGGCAGAAGTGACCATGTCCTGATAGATCACCAGATTCCGCCCTGCCGTTCAGGTGCTCGTCCCTACACTGCGACCCATGGTTCACGGACGGCACGGCCGCAGTGGTGCCCGCTGGCCACTGCTCGGGCTGGGCGGCCTGGGGGCCGCGGCCGCCGTGATCGTCGTCGCGCTCGGCATCGGCCAGGTGACGGGGGGCCCGGCCTGCGCGTCGGTCGTACCGGCCGCCGCGACGACCGCGGGGACCGCGGGGACCGCGGGGACCGCGGGGACCGCCACGCACTACGTGCTCAGCGGCACCGGCAACTGCTCCTACCCGTCCCCGCCGGCCGACGGGCTGTTCGTGGCCCTGTCGCCGGCTGAGTATCACGGCGCCGCCGCG
The DNA here is from genome assembly GCA_036501515.1 of Trebonia sp. GTDB lineage: Bacteria > Actinomycetota > Actinomycetes > Streptosporangiales > Streptosporangiaceae > Trebonia. Next base: position 2,396 of record DASYAD010000179.1, read on the forward strand.
TGCGGCGGGTATATCGAGGTCAGCGGCCCGAATGGGTCGGTCCGGGCCGAGGTGATCGACCAGTGCCCGCCCTGCGCGGCCGGGCACGTCGACCTGAGCGAGGCGGCGTTCGCCCGGATCGCGCCGCTGTCCGCCGGGCTCGTCTCCGTTACCTACCGGGCCGTCGCCGACCCGGCGCACCCGGCCCCGGTAGCGATCCGGGTCAAGGAAGGCTCGTCGCGGTACTGGCTGGCGCTGCTGGCGATGAACACGGGGAACCCGCTGGCTTCGGTTCAGGTGGAGAGCGGGCCGGGTGGCTGGCGCGATCTCGTGCGCGCTGATTACGACTACTGGATCGCGGCGTCGGGGGCGGGAGACGGCCCGTTCACGGTCCGGCTGACCGACACGGCTGGCCATCAGGTCACGGTGCGGGGCGTCACCCTGACGCCTGGCGTGGTCCAGGACACGGGAATCCGGATGTACGGCGCGGGCAGCGTGGCGTCGCCGGCGTCGTCTGCGCCGGCGTCCTCGGTGCCGCGGGCGACGGCTAAGGCCTCGCGAATAGCACGTCAGCGGGTGGCGGCGCCGGCGCCAGTGCCGGCCAGTCCGGCGCCGACGGGTTCGGCGCCTGCCCGGGTCCCTAGCCAGGCACCCGCGGCACAGGAGAACACCTCGCGCAGCCCCTCCGCGGCCCCGAGTTGTTAGCCGAGGAAGTCCGACCGGTGTGACGCAGAACTGGTTGACCTGTTCGCCGCCATGCGCGGCTCGGTACCTGAACACCCGCTTC
>DASYAD010000180.1:0-8594 GCA_036501515.1 Trebonia sp.
CCAAGCTCGACCTCGCCTGGGCGCTGCACAGCTGGCCCGAGGATCCGGCCGGGCCGGCCGATAACGAGCACCTGGCGGGCATGCCGCCCCGGTCGAAACTGCTCGAGTTCTACGCGGAACACTCCGGTCGTCAGGTCGACGACTTCGACTACTACATCGTGCTGGCACGATGGAAGCTAGCAATCGTGCTCGAGCAGGGCTACCAGCGCGCGGCCGGCGACCCCAAGCTGGCCTCGTTCGGCGACTACGTGCTCAAGTACATGCGGGAAGCGGCCGAGGCCGCCGAGAGCAGCAACTACCCGGAAGGGCGAAGTGACCGTTAGCAGCACCGCACCGGGCCGGCGGGCCTACGAGAACCTCAAGGACGAGGCCGCCGATTACATCCGCGCGGCGATCGTCTCCGGCGATCTCCCGGCCCGGAGCAAGATCGACCAGGACGTGATCGCGGAGGCGCTCGGCATCAGCCGGGCGCCCGTCCGCGAGGCGCTGATCGAGCTCGCGCAGAAGGGCTTCGTGGACGCGCCGCCGCGGCGCGGCGCGTTCGTGGCTGAGCTGACCGCCGACGACGTCGAGGACTACTACGCGGTTGTCGCGTCGGTCTTCGGGCTGACCACCCGGCGGGCGGTGGGCCGGCTGTCGGGGGCGGACGTGGAAGAACTGCGGCGCCTGCACCGGGAGATCGCCATGGCGCCTGACGTGCCGCGCCAGCGCGAGCTTGCCCGGCGGTTCTTCAACCTGATCGCGACGACTGGCCGCTCGCCCCGTCTCGACGCGCTGCTGTCGTTCATCGGCGGGATGTTCCCCGGCAGCTTCTACCTCGAGTCGCCGGCCTGGCCGGCCCACGACGCGGGCTACCGGGAACGCCTGCTGTCCGCTCTCGACGCGCTTGACGACGAGCTGGCCGCGCAGATCACCGACGAGTACCTGCGCGGCTGCGGCAGCATCGCGATCGACTACCTGACCTCGCTCGGCCGCCTGGCCGGGGACTAGCTAGCTCTCGGCCCGCAGGCCCGCGACCAGCAGTCCGACGACCCGGCGGGCGTCGTAGCGCTTGTCCGCGCCCGCGCCCGCGCAGAGGTTGCCGACGGCGAACAGCAGCTCGAAGGCCTCGATGTCGGAACGGATCTCGCCCGCCTCAGCGGCCGCGCGCAGCAGCTGCCCGCACACCGGGACCAGCCGGTCGAGGAAGTAGCCGTGCAGCGACTCGAAGCTGGCACGGTCGGACTGCAGCATCCCGGCCAGCCCGTGCTTGGTCACCAGGAAGTCGACGAACAGGTCGATCCAGCGGGTCAGGGCCGAGTGCGGGGAATCCACGGTCGCCAGCAGGACGGGGCCCGCCTCGGCGCACGCCTCCACCTGGTGCCGGTACACGGCGATGATGAGATCGGCGCGGGTCGGGAAGTGGCGGTAGATCGTGCCGATCCCGACGCCGGCCGTGGCCGCGATATCGCGTACCGGCGCTTCGACGCCCGCGGTCACGAAGACGTCGGCGGCCGCCTGGACCAGGCTCTGCTGGTTGCGCCTGGCGTCCGCCCGCTTGCGCGGGGACGCGGTCGCGTCCCGCTTGTCTGTCACGGCTCGCTCGTCTCTGGCGGTGTGCTCGTCGCCCTGGGTCTCCTCGGCCGCCTTGGACACCGCCCGCCTCCCTTCGTTCCGTTCGCTGCCGGCCCGGTCGCCGTCGCCTTGCAAAACGGAACTGTGTTCCGTATGCTGGCGGAACAAGGTTCCGTTTATTATGATGCCACAGCGCGCGGCCGGCGGCCAAGTATCCGCGGCCGCACCCGAAGGAGTCAGTGCCATGACAGAAACCACCCGGCCGAGCTTCGGCATCGCCACCCCGCCCCAGCAGGTCAGCTACGCCGACCTGCAGCGGGTGTGGCTGGAAGCGGACGCGGTGCCGCAGATCGAGCACGCCTGGGCGTTCGATCACCTGCTGCCTATCGCCAGCGACAAGAAGGGGCCGATCTTCGAGGGCTGGACGCTGCTGTCGGCCCTCGCCGCCCAGACCACCAGGCTGCGGGTCGGGCTGCTGGTGACGAGCAACCGCATCCGGCCGCCCGCGCTGCTGGCCAAGATCGCCGCCACCGTCGACCAGGTGTCGGGCGGACGGCTCGAGTTCGGCATCGGCGCTGGCTCGCGGACCGACATCCCCGGCACCAACGCCGAGTACGAGGCCTACGGCCTGCCGTTCCACGACGCCGCCTACGCGACCGGCAGCCTGGCGGAAGCCTGCACGGTGATCAGGCGGCTGTGGGCCGAGGACGAGCCGTTTGACTTCCACGGCCAGTACATCGAGCTGACCGGGGCGTTCTGCAACCCGAAGCCGGTCCAGCGGCCAGGCCCGCGGTTCATCATGGGCGGACGCGGCCCGAAGACGCTGCGCGTGGTCGCCGCGAACGCCGACGTGTGGAACATGCAGGGCGGCCTTGAGGACGGGCTCAGCCGCGGCGCGCTGCTCGACCGCTACTGCACGGAGATCGGCCGCGACCCCGCGTCGATCCTCCGCTCCGTCAACGTGCCGGTCTCCTACGACAAGCCGGGCACCACCAGGGACGCGATCGGCCGGGCGCTCGAGGCCGGCGTTCAGCACTTCGTGCTCAGCCTGCCGTCGCCGTACCCGGCCGGTGTCGCTCAGTGGGTCGCGGAGGAGTTGATCAAGCCTTCGTTCTGAATGGGCGATTTGGGTCTCCCAGGGGGTGGAAAGCCGTCATCAGCAGAGTTATACTGAGTCTAAATACGGCGCCACGGACGCCGGGTTGGCGCTGGTGATACGGCCATGAGCTGCTAGGAGGGCCGGGGTGGCAGGTACGCCCGAGGGGGAACCCGCGGCGGAGCAGATACCGCTGGTGGACTATCTGGTCCTTGACGAGGACGACCCGCATCTGGTCGCGCTGGAGTGCGAGGACTGCCTCGCGCGCTTCTTCGGGCGCCGCAACGCGTGCGCCTCCTGCGGCGGGACCAGCTTCCGGCCGGTCAGCATCCCCCGCGAAGGGGCCGTGCGCACGTTCACGATCGTGGCGATGGCCGCCCCGGGCATCCCGGTGCCGTTCGTCGCGGCCGTGATCGACTGCGGCGGCACCAGCGTCAAGGGCAACCTGGTCAACGTCGAACCCGACCCGGCGCACGTCAAGCTCGGCATGAAGGTCCGGCTGGTCACCGTGCCGGTGGGGACCGACGCGGCCGGCGTGCTCGCCGTCGGTTTCGGGTTCGAGCCCGCCTGATCAGGCGCTCGGCAGGAAGGGAGGTCCGCCATGGCGGAAGACGTGTGGATCCTGGGTATCTCGATGACCAAGTTCGGCAAGCACCCGAACGAGGATGCCATCGACCTGGCGTCGCGGGCCGCGCTCGACGCGCTGGCTGACGCGGAGATCGGCATCAAGGATGTCGGCGTGCTCGCCGTGGGGTGCGTGACGGCGGGCAGCTCCGCGTTCGGTCAGCAGCTGCAGAAGCAGATCGGCCAGACCGGCGTGCCCGTCTACAACGTGGCCAACGCCTGTGCCACCGGGGCGACCGCGCTGCGGGTGGCGGTCATGGCGATCAAGGCAGGGGAGGCCGACTACGGCCTGGCCGTCGGGACCGAGAAGCTGTCAGGGATGGGCCTGCTCGGCGCGCCCGCCAAGAAGGCGGCGGGCGACAGCTGGACGCCGGAAGGCCGGGTCGGCGCCGTCGCCGCGCTTGACGGCCGGATCGGCACCGAGAACATGCCCGGGGTCTTCGCTCAGATCGGCATGGAGTACGGCTCCAAGTACGGCAACGTGGACTTCGAGCTGTTCGCGCGGATCGCCGAGAAGAACCACGCCCACTCGACGCTGAACCCGCTGGCCGCCTACTCGAAGAAGTTCACCCTCGAAGAGATCATGAACGACGTCATGATCGCCTATCCCAACACCCGGCCGATGTGCTCGGCCAACTGTGACGGAGCGGCGGCGGCGGTCGTGGTCAGCGACAGCGTGCTGAAGATACTGTCCCTGGGTCAGCGGGCCCGCGCGATCAAGATCAGCGCCTCGGTGCTGACCAGCGACCCGTGGCAGGAGGCCTGCCAGGTGCTGCCCGACGTGAACACGCTGACCAGGCAGGCCGCCGAGCGGGCCTACGAGCAGGCGGGGGTCGGGCCCGGCGAGCTCGACCTGGTCGAACTGCACGACTGCTTCGCGACGGCCGAGCTCGTGCACTACGACAACCTGAAGCTGTGCGAGCCCGGCGGGGCGGTTGACCTGTTCAACTCCGGCGCGACCTGGCGCGACGGGCGGACGCCGGTGAACGTCAGCGGCGGACTCGAATCCAAGGGCCACCCGATCGCCGCGACCGGGATCGCCAACATCTGGGAAATCTGCCAGCACCTGCGCGGCGAGGCGGGCCCGCGCCAGATTCAGGGCGCGCGGACCGGACTGGCCCACGTCATCGGGCTCGGCAGCGCCTGCGGCGTGCACATCCTGGAGAAGCCCTATCTACGCTGCTCCGCGGCGTGAACGCGATGCGGTTCGGGCTGCGCTTTGACTTCCGTAACCCGGCCTCGGCCGGCACTAGCACCGCCGACCAGTACGCGGCGGCGCTCGACATGGCGGCCTGGGCCGACGAGCTCGGCTGCGCCAGCATCGCGCTGTCCGAGCATCACGGCTCGGCCGACGGGTACCTGCCGAGCCCGGTCCCGATGCTCACGGCGATGGCGGCGCGCACCTCCCGGGTGCGGTTCGCGATCACCGCCCTGGTGGCTCCGTTCTACGAGCCGCTGCGGCTGGCCGAGGACCTGATCGTCGCCGACAACATCTCCCGGGGCCGGATCGACCTGATCGTCGCGGGCGGCTACGTGCCGGATGAATTCGAAATGTTCGGCGTGCCGATGAAGGAGCGGCCCGCCCGCGTCACCGAGGTGGTCACGGTGCTCAAGGGCGCGTTCTCCGGCGAGCCGTTCGAGTACCAGGGGCGCACCGTCCAGGTCACGCCGGGACCGTTCCAGCCGGGCGGCCCGCGGCTCTCGCTCGGCGGCAGCAGCGAGGGAGCCGCCAGGCGGGCCGCGCGGATCGCCGACGGCTTTTTCCCGACCGACCCCAAGATCTGGGAGTTCTACCGCGACGAGCTGAGCCAGCTCGGCCGCCCTGATCCTGGCCCGTGCCCGTTGCCGTCCGCGGGCCCGCTGCTGGTCGCGCTGGCCGAGGACGCGGAGGAGGGCTGGCGGCGGATGGCGCCGTCCTTCCTGCACCAGGCCAACACCTACGGTGCCTGGCGGGCCAAGTCGGACGTGGTCGCGCCGTACTACACGGTGGCCGACGCGGACGTGCTGCGCGCCACCGGGCAGTTCCTGGTCCTCACCCCCGACCAGCTCATCGCTCGGCTGAAGGAAGCCCCGGTGCCGTACGCCAGCCTGCACCCCCTGGTCGGGGGCATGCCGGTCGACCTGGCCTGGTCGAGCCTGCGCTTGCTCGAACGCGAGGTCCTGCCGGCGTTCGCCTGAGGATCGCGGTGCGCCCAGGGAAATCAGCGGAACGGGTTGGTGACCTTGACTCCGGCGTAGGCCTGGCCATCGCCATCACCCAGGTCTTCGGACAAGACTTCGGTGCAGCCCAACGCCCGGGACGCCTCAATGATCGCAGAATCCCAGTACGAGAGCTGGAACCGCTTGCGGGTGCCCACTGCCGCCATCACGATGGTGCTCGTCACGTCCTGAACGGGAAAGCGGCTGAAGGACTCGACGAGCCGAACCGCCTGCTCATGCGTGATGGGATCCGGCCGGCTGACGCGAGTCGCCTGGACATAGAACTCCTGAAGCACCTGCACCGACAGCGCCAGATCGCGCTCAGCCAAGATTTCGTTGGCGCGCTTGGCCTTGTCCTGCTCCGCGGGGTCGCGAGAGATCGCGTAGAGCAGGATGTTGGTGTCAACGAACCGCACGGTCGTGAACCTCGTCCCGGTCGAGGCGGTCGGAGCCGCGGAATTGGCTGATCTCAGCCTGAACATCGCGCTGAAGTGCTTCAAGCCTGGCGAATTCGTCCGTCCAGCCGGATAGCCGTACTAGATACGCGACTACCAGAGCACTCAGCGAGGTATCCCGCTGCGCGGCCGCGACCCTGGCATCGCGGTAGACGTCGTCAGGAACCGAGACGGTAATATTCTTCACAGTTTCACAGTAACACAGTTTCTGTGTAGCGTTAGATGCCGTTGCGTCCGAATACCAGCAGTTGACGGCGCCGCCGCTTACCAGGCGGCCGTCGGGCCGGCGACGAGGGGAAACGTCTTGACCGTGCCGTTCCCGATGACCCCTTCGTAGTTGCTCGCTTCACTGCCGCCGGTGACCGAGACCTGGGGATTCCAGGAGCCGACGACCTCGGTGCCTGACGGGTTCGTCCAGGCCACCGAGACGGGGCCGTTGAAGGCCGAGACGTTCTTCGGCGGTAGAGACTGTGACCGCACCGAAAGGTTGCCCCGAGTGCGAGAGCTCCGGTAAGGACGAGGGACAACCGATCCGGCGGCGTCAGGGGCTGGTGAGGATGACGAGCTGCTGGGTCGCGCGGGTCATCGCGACGTAGCGGTCGACGGCCCCTTCGATGCCGTCGCCGAACTTCTCCGGGTCGACCAGGACGACCAGGTCGAACTCGAGGCCCTTGGCCAGTTCCGGTGTCAGCGACCGTACGCGGGACGTCGGCGGGAACGCGGGCGCGCCGATGACGCAGGCGATCCCTTCAGCGTGCTCGTCGAGCCAGTTGCCAAGCACCGCGTCCAGGTCGGCGACCGGCCCGTGGACGACGGGGATGCCGCTGCTGCGGATGGAAGTCGGCACGTTGGCATCGGGGAGTACGGCCTGGATGAGCGGCGCGGCCTCCGCCATGACCTCTTCCGGCGTCCGGTAGTGGATGCGCAGCGCGGCCAGGGTGATCCTGTCGAACCCGACCCGCTCGAGTCGTTCCTGCCACGACTCGGTGAACCCGTGCCTGGCCTGGGCCCGGTCGCCGACGATGGTGAAGCTCCGCGACGGGCAGCGCAGCAGCAGCATCTGCCACTCGGCGTCGGTCAGTTCCTGTGCCTCGTCCACCACCACGTGCGCGAACGGGCCGGCCAGCACGTCCACGTCGGTGCCGGGCAGCGCGGCCTCGTCGACCAGGGCATCGCGCAGGTCCTGGCCGTGCAGCATCGTTACCCAGCCTTCGCCGTCGTCGTCTCCGGCGATGATGTTGTCGACGACCTTGTCCATCTGCTCGCGTTCGGCAGCGATGGCCGCGTCCCGCCTTACCTTGCGGCGAGACGCCTCCGGATCGCCCAGCCGCTGGCGCGCGGCGTCAAGGAACGGCAGGTCGGACACCGTCCAGGCGTGCGCGTCGGTCCGCTGCAGAGCCCGGACCTCCGCGGGACTGAGCCACGGGGCGCACTTACGCAGGTAGGCGGGCACTGACCAGAGATCGCCGACCAGGTCGGTCGGCTCGATCAGCGGCCACGCCCGGTTGAGGGCCGCGCGCAGCTCCCGGTTCTGCACCAGCGACTTCCGCAGCAGGTCGGCCGGGGCATCGCCCTCGTACTTGTCCATCAGGATCGTCAGCAGCTCGTCCCAGACCGCCAGGCGCGCCTCGTTATGCGCCGTGCCGGGCTCGGCCGCGTCGAACGCCTCGACCCAGTCGCTCTCGCTGAGCCAGATGTCGTTCCAGTGGGTCTGGACGTTCATCCCCGTGGCAGGCACGTTCTCGTAGAACTTGACGGCCGCGTCGATCGCCCGCACCACGTCGGCCGACGACTTCAGCGCGGCGACCGCCGGGTCCTTCTCCGTCGGCGCGGTGGCTCCCTCGGGGACCAGGTCGCGGAGGGTGCAGGTCTGCACGCCTTCCTCGCCGAGGCTGGGCAGCACGTCGGCGACATAGGCCAGGTAGGGCTGGTGCGGGCCGATGAAGAGCACCCCGCCGCGGCGGTGACCGAGGCGCGGATCGGAGTAGAGCAGGTAAGCGGAGCGGTGCAGGGCGACCACGGTCTTCCCGGTCCCCGGGCCGCCCTCGACGACGAGCGCGCCGCGGGACCCCGCACGGATGATGGCGTCCTGGTCGGCCGCGATCGTGCCGAGCACGTCGCGCATCCGGGCTGAGCGGTTGGCGCCGAGGCTGGCGATGAAGGCGGACTGGTCGTCAAGCGCGGCGTTCCCCTCGAACCCGTCGTCGGTGAACACCTCGTCCCAGTAGTCGCTGATCCGCCCGAGGGTCCAGCGGTACCGGCGGCGGCTGGCCAGGCCCATCGGGTTGCCGTGGGTCGCGCCGAAGAACGGCTCGGCCGCGGGGGAACGCCAGTCGACCAGCAGCCGGCGGCCGTCGCGGTCGGTGAGGCCGAGCCGTCCGATGTACACCGGCTCCTGGTTGTCCTGGTTGTCCTTGCCCTCCTGCTTGTCTTTGCCCTCCTGGTTGTCATCGGCGACGATGCGGCCGAGGCACAGGTCGAGTCCGAAGCGCCGCAGGGTCCGCAGCCGGGCGGCCAGCCGGTGGATCTCCTGGTCACGGTCAAGCGCCCGCGGCCCGACGCCGCCTGGCGCGCTGAGCGCGGCGTCGAGCCTGCCGGACAGGTCGGCAATCGACTGCTCGAGACTCTCCGCTATCTCCGCGAAGTGCCGCTCGTCGCCGGCGATC
>DASYAD010000181.1:0-2566 GCA_036501515.1 Trebonia sp.
CGTTCCGCGGCAGGCCCGAGCAGATCAGCGCGAGCACGGGGTTCACCCGGCGGAAGGCGAGCGGCAGGCACTGCACGGTCACCAGGAACATGGCCAGCCACGCCGGGTGCAGCTGGGACTGGTAGGGCAGCACCGAACACAAGTTCAGCACGGCCAGGCCGAGCGCGAGAGCGCTGTCCTGGACGATCTCGCGGCGCCGCGGCGACAACGCCGAGTACCACGCCGCGGCCCTCGCCGCCAGCGCGTGCCCGCGCGCTTCCGCTACCACGAGCCGATCGTAAGGCCGCGGGCCGGCCCGCCACCATCGTCCGCAAGCGGGAGACGCCGGCTCATCCGTGCGGCTGAGGTGCGGGTCCGCGCCGGGAACTGTCTTCCATCATCCCGAACGGGCCCGTGGTGACTCATCGCACCACACGCCAGCGGCCTCGCAGCCGAATTGTTGCGTGATTTAGCTAGCATCGAAGTAGCTGACTTGTTACGTTCTGGCCATGCCAGATGGTGCGGATGGCCCCGATCCTGCCCCGCTGGACGAGCTTGACATCGAGTTGCGCGAGCTCACAGAAGGCAGGGCCGCAGATCCGCTGTTCCTCGAGCCCTCCGCGGCCGAACGCGCCAAGGCTGCCCCGGTGCGGACCGAGGACGTATCGGGCGTCCCCGACGCCCCCGCTTCACCCGCCGTACCCGCCGCCCCTACTGCCCCCGCCCAGGACGGCACGCGGGCGGTCCGCCGCCGGAGATGGCGTCGCGGCCAGCTGGCCGCCGCCCTGCTGGCGGTGACGCTGCTGCTCGTCGCGGGCGGCCTCGTGTGGCTGCGCTTCGGGCGCAGCGCCGGCTCCCCTGACGCCAGCGCGCCGGTCCCTGACACCGCCCTCGGGTCGATCCTGGGCACCATCGCTCCAGGCGACCTGTTCGCCGGGGCGACGGCCGACCCGTTCCTCGGCACTCCCGCCAACGGCTGGGCCGACGGCGCGGCAGGCATCGTGGCGCCGCCCGCCGTACCGGTCGGCGGGTTCACCGCCGCGCAGGTGGCGGCCGCCTACGCAACGACTGGCGAGCTGGTGGCCGCCGCCAGCCTGGACGGGCAGACGCTGCTCGGCGGCCCGCCCGCCGCGCTCGAACGGCTGCTCACCGCCGGGCAGCGGGCCACGTTCACGGCCGGCCTCGGCGCCCACGGCCCGGGCAAGGACGGGCGCCCGCTGAGCACCCGGTCCTGGGTCGCCTCGTTCGCGCCGGGGACCGCGCAACTCGCCGGCGGCGTGATCAAGGTGAGCGGCACGATGGACGCGGTGGCCGTCACCGAGTCGGGCCGTCAGGTCCTCCGCGTTGAGGTCAACTACGCGTTCGTGTACGCGGTCGAGCCGCCGCACGATACGACCGACTGGATCCGGGTCGTCACCCGCCAGTACGGCAGCGTCGACTTCGCGCGGTGGGACGACCCGCACGGGGCCCTCGAGCCGTGGGACAAGACCGTGGTCGATCCCCTCTCCGGCGTGGCGTGCGGGCCCGCCGACGGGTACATCCACCCCGCCTACCCGAGCGGCGACTCGACCGCCGCGGAGCAGTCCAGGCTGGTCATCCGGCCGTACTCGCGGTCCGTGCCGGCGGCCAGCGGGGTGTGCGCCAGCACCAAGGGCAGCTGAGCCGCTTAGCTGCCGCCGCCGCCGCTCAGCCCTTGGTGAAGGACAGCAGCTCTTCGTCCGCCACCACGCTGGTGGCGCTTCCCTCGTTGGTGTTCACCAGTTCCTTGACCGGGCCGACGTCCGGCGCGAGCCAGGTCTTGACCTGGATGCTCGCCGTAACGCCGACGATCGAGAGCCGTTCGGTGACGAGCACGACGGTCGCCTGGTAGGTGCCGGCGGGCACGGTGACGGTGGCGGTGCCCGCGCCCTGGACGGTGACGTGCGCGGTGGTGCTGAGCGTCTGGCCCGCCGCCTTAATGGATATGTTCAGCGTGGACTGCGACGGCTTGCCGGAGGCGATCACTGACGCCGGGGGCCGGACGACGCCGTTGCTGGTCACCGTGACGCCGGAACCTGGCGAGAACGAGCCGAGCGGGTAGCTAATCGAGCCGTCGGCGTGGAAGAGGTAGGTTTCCCTGGCGCTGCCGTTGACGCTGCCCACGTGATCCGTGGTGAGCATCGTGACTTGCTGGCCGGCCGCCACCGGCGCGACAGCGGTCCTCTTGTTGATCGTCGTGCCGCTCTCGCCGCCGGTCGTGATCTTGTAATTCCAGGTGTTCCCGACTGCGACGGGGAACGGGACAGACGCGGACGCGCCTGCCGCTGTGGCGGCGGACGTGCCGGAGGCGGCGGTGCCGCCCCGTGGCGGCGGCCGTCGCGGAGTTGGCCGCTGAACCGGCCGGCGAGCTGCTCGCGGCGCCGCCGCAGCCGGCGAGGGCGAGCCCGGCCGCGAGGAACATCAGCCAGAGCGCTGTGCGCGGCCAATTCCATGCAGTTCTATAACGGACGCCGCCCGCTACTGGATTGTCCGGGTTTGCGACTCGTCACGGCTACCTGACCCGGTCGCCGCAGGAGGCCAGGTCATAGCCGGGCAGGCTGGCCAGCTG
>DASYAD010000182.1:0-2819 GCA_036501515.1 Trebonia sp.
ATCGCCGGGTTGGCGTCGGCGAGCAGCACCCGGCGCCCGGCGCCGGCTCCGTGGCTGACGATCATGGCGGTGACCGGCAGCCGCTGCAGCTCGGACGGCTCGACGACGAGCTCGCGCGAGCGCTGCAGCGAGCGGGCGAGCGACTCGCTGTCGCCTGTCGCCCGCGAAGTGGACACGCCCCACGCGGTGCTCGTGCTGATTCCCGTGGTGAGCGAGGCGGACTCGGACGTCCCGCGCGAGGTGCCGTGCTGCGCGGAACGCGACCCGCCGCCACGAAGCGGCAGCACGCCGGCCCCGGACGGGCTTGTGCTGCCCGTGCCCGTCGACCGCGACTCGCTGTCCGAGGTCGACGTGGCGGACGAGGCGGAGTCGCCGACAGTGCTCGTGTACGACCCGCCGAGCGTGTCGGTGACCGACGTGCCGATGGTCTCGGTGAGCTGGGACAGCACGAACTTGTGGGCCATGCCGATCTGCTCGCTCGCCGCCTTGGCGTCCTCCGCGTTCCCGAGGCGCATGAACGCGACCGCCGCGTTCCCCCGGCCGACTCGCTGCCTGACATGCGGTGGCATCGACCGGTAGGCGAGCACCAGGCCGGTGCGGCTGGCCTCGCAGGCGTCGGTGAAGCGGTCGAGCACGTCACCGCGGAGCCGCTCGGCCCCGAGCAGGAACAACGTGTGCCGCCACGACGTCGGCCCCGCGGCCGCCGGTACCCGGCCGAGCAGGTGGGTGAGCGCGGTCACGACGAAGCTGCCGAGGATCGTGGCCGACTGCGGGCTCGCCCGCCTGTCCACCGCGATCACCCGCAGCTGGCCACGGGGCAGCCGCACCGGGTCAGTGCCGACGCCCGCGAGCCTGCGCAGCTGCGCCTCCATCCCTAGCGCGCGCTCGAGGACCACGCGGTCGGTGGCGCCCTGCCCGTACAGCGCACTGAGCGCCCCCGCCTCGCGCTCGGTGAGCAGCCCGGCCGCCAGGTCCGCGCGCGGATCACCGACCTGGGCGAGCGCCCGCAGCGCGGCGGCGACCCGCCGCACCTCGACGGCACCTGCGCCATCGCCGTCGAGCACCTCGATGACGCGGTCGAGTATGGCCGTGTCGACCGCGAGGTCACGTGGCGAGCCGTGCTCCTCGGCCACGCTCACAGACAGCGCGAGCACGTCCGCGAGCTCCGCGGGCGAGAGCGACCCCGCGAGATCGAGCCGCGGCAGGTCGCGCGGCAGCACCCAGACGGCCGGCCGGACGCGGCCGGCCGACGCGGCGAGGCCGGCCAGCTCGCCCGCGACGGCCCCGCCGGACAGGTCGACGATCGTCGCCTCGCCGTCCGCGGCGAGCCGGTACGCGGCGGCCATCGTCAGCATCGCGGACCAGCCGGCCAGCGTGCCGCCCGCGACGTCCACCCGGTCGATCCCGTCGGGAACGGAGACGGCGTACCACCGCTTCTGGCTGACGAAGGCGGACCGCTGCTCCTGCCACTGGCTGACCAGCCGTGCGTGTTCCGCCTGCGACGCGTGCAGTGAGCGCTCCTGGTCCGCGCCGAACCGCTCGACCCGCAGCCGTTCCGCGTCGATCCTGCGCCGCAGCACCCGCTGGCCTTGCCAGATCGAGTAGCCGCTCAGCCCGGCGGCAAGCAGGCAGGCGGCAATGGCAGGCACGGCGACGACGGCGGGCACCCATCCGGCGGCGAGGAAAGCCGCGAGCGCCAGCGCGGTCAAGGTCGCGGCGACGACCGCGAGGCGCAGCGGCCGTGCGATGAGGCTCTCCTCCCGCCGCTGTGCCGCCAGCCAGTCCAGTGACAGCTCCTGTCGCTCCCGCGGAACCGGTCGGCGGGGCGGCGGCCCGGGATCGACGGCCGGGGTCGCGTACTGCCACCCCAGGTACAGCGGTGTCATGCCGCTGCCTCCTTGGGGCCCGCTTGACGGCCAGCTTGGCGGGCCGCTTGGCGGGCCGCCGTGCGCGGCAGCCTGGCCGGCACCATCAGGCCAGGGGCGATGAGCCGCTGTCGCGGCCAGCTCGCCGCGAGGACAAACTCCGCCTGGCCGAGCGTCAGCAGGATCCGTGCCGGGACCACGGGAGTTGGGACAAGACCGGCCGCGGCCGGGACGGCGGCGGCCGGGACGGCGGCGGCCGGGACGACAGCGGCCGGGACGACAGCGGCCGGGACGGCGGCGCCCGGGTTAGCGGGGTCCCCGCGCGCGGGTGGCGCCGGCCCTGGGTCGGTATCCGGACGCTCGCCTGCCAGCGCGGCGGCGAGCGGGCGAGGGAGCAGCTGCGTGCCTGTCCGCGCGGCGAGGCCGATGGCCAGGCTCGGGTCGGCGACGCGATAGATGAGCGCGGTTCCCGCCAGGCCGGCCAGTTCCTCGGCCGCCGCGGGCGACGTCGTTCCGATCAGGACGGACAGGCCGGCGTGCGGGCCGTCGCTGAGCAGTTGGCGGAGCGCCGGTGCGGGCACCCGCTCGCCGCGTGGCACCCACACGAGCGCGTCACCGTCGACGCCGATCCGGCGCAGGTCCCCGGCGAGTGCCGCTAGTGCGGCGCAGGCACGGGCGGCTAGTTCCGCGGAACCCGCGGGGAGCAGCGCGGCGGAGCGCTCCCGGATCACGCGGCCGAGGTCGATGGGCACGGTGGAGCCGGCGGTAAACAGGGGCGTCCCCGTCGCCAGGCAGGCCGCGCCGAGTGCTAGAGCGATGGCGGCGTCACCCTCCTGGTCAAGGATGATCACCGGCTTGCGACGCCGGAGGGCGGCGTGCACCACCTGCAGCCCGGCGAGCGTCACGTCCTGCGCGGCGGCACCGACGACGAGCGTGCCGCGCAATACCTCCGCC
>DASYAD010000183.1:0-25723 GCA_036501515.1 Trebonia sp.
GGCTCGGATCAGCGTTCTTCGGCGGCGGGGGCGCTGCCGTTGACCGATCCGGGTCGCGCGACGATGTCCGGCGTGGCCGAGCGGCCCGCGACGCCCTCCTTGGCCGCGTAGTCGGCGGACGGCGGCGCGTGCGGCTGGTCGGGTGACTGCGCGACGATTTCCGCGGGGCTAGGCTGCGCCGGGATCGGCACCGCCGCCGTCACCGGCGACTGCGCGGGCAGCGCCGGCTGCGACGTCGAGGCAGGGACCGCGGCAGGCTCCGCCGCGGCACCGACTGGTGAGGCACTGGCCGCTGGGGCACCGACGGCTGGGGCAGCGGCCCCTGGGCCAGCGACTGCGGCGGGTTCTGCCGTCGCTGGCGCCGCGGCGGCCGACGGCGATGCCGGGGCCGGCGCCGGCGCCGGGGTCTGGTCTGGTGTCCACGGCACGGCCGGCTCCGCCTGCCCCCCGCTGAACGCCGAAGTCACGGCCTTCAGTGCGGTCGTCACCTCACTCGGGATGACCCAGAACGTGTTGCCTGCGCCCTGCGCCAGCTGAGGCAGCGTCTGCAGGTACTGGTAGGCGAGCAGCTTCGGGTCCGGGTCGTTGGTGTGGACCGCCTGGAAGACCTGCGAAATCGCTTCCGCCTGACCCTCTGCCCGCAGGATCGCCCCCTGCTTATCCCCCTCGGCCCGCAGGATCTCGCTCTGCTTGTCGCCTTCGGCGGTGAGGATCTTGGACTGCCTGACACCTTCGGCGGTGAGGATCGCGGCCCGCTTCTCCCGCTCGGCCCGCATCTGCTTCTCCATCGCGTCCTTCACCGACTTCGGCGGGTCGATCGCCTTGATCTCAACCCGGGTAACCCGAATCCCCCATTTGCCCGACGCGTCGTCGAGCACGCCGCGCAGCAGCGTGTTGATCTTGTCCCGCGAAGTGAGCGTCTGCTCTAGGTCCATCGAGCCGATGACCGAGCGCAGCATGGTGGCAGTGAGCTGCTCGATCGCCCCGATGTAGTCGACGATCTCGTAGTCGGCCGCCTTCGGATCGGTCACCTGGAAGAACAGCACGGTGTTGATGATGACCACCAGGTTGTCCTCGGTGATGACCGACTGGCCCTCAAACGAGACCACCTGCTCGCGCAGGTCGATCTGCGGCTTGACCCGGTCGACGAAAGGCAGGATGAAGTTCAGGCCCGGCTCGAGGGTCTTGCGGTACCGGCCGAACCGCTCGACGTTGCGCGCCCGCGCCTGTGGCACGATCCGCACTGAGCGGACAACTGTCAGCAAGACGATGAGGGCGATCACCGCCACGATAATGAGTTCCGCGATGACCATTGTTACTCCCGGGGGTAAACGAGGGCCGTCGCGCCCTCAATCTGCATGACGTCGACGGCGTGGCCGACGGGAATGACCAGCGTCTCGTCATAGGAACGGGCTGACCACTCCTCGCCGCCGATACGGACCCGGCCGCTAAGCCCGGTGACCTCTTCGAGCACTCGGGCAGGCCGGCCGACCAGGGCCGCGGACCCGGTCCTGAGCAGCGGCGGCTGCTTCACGTGCCGTCGCGCGATGGGCAGCACCAGGCCAAGCCCCGCCCCCGAGGCGATGACGAACGCCAGCAGTTGAAAGGGCAGTCCGAGCGCGAGGGCCGCGACCGCGGCGGCGACACACGCGCCGACCGCGATGATGCCGAGCGCGAAGGTGAACGTGACAAGCTCGGCGACGCCGAGGACGGCCGCCACGATCAGCCAGACAATCCATGCCACCATGGCCGCTCCGCAACGCAACTGCGGCCCGGCGCGGCCGCGCCGCAATCATTATCGCGCGGGCAAATCGCTCGTGCGCTAATCCCAGAGTAGCCCCGCGAGCACGCATTCAACACCCGTGGTCACGGCTCCTGCCCGCTGAAATAAAACAGTGTCGAACCAGCGGCAATTATTCGTCGGCCCTGTCCGAAAGGCGTGTCCGCCCTACACTCGATGGGTGGGGTGGCGACCGCCCACGCCGGGTCCAGGAGGTAGCGGGTGAATCGTCAGGGCGGCTGGCCTGGCAGAGGCACACACGGCCGGGCCAGTGACGCAGCCTACGCCGACAGCGACGCGTACCAGATCGACCCGTATCTGGAAGCAGGCGCCTACCCCGTCGACCCTGGCTACCAGGGTTATTCGAGCGGCCGCGAGCGTGCCAAGCCCCGCCCAGCTGACCTGCCGCCTGGTCCGCCGCGTCCGCGGATGGACCGCGGTATGCCGCCAAGGTCTTATTCGCCCCGGTCAGGCCGTCAGGCAGTGTATGACCCGGGATCGGCCGACCGGCCCTGGCAGCGTCCTGACGACGCGATGCCCGGCGTCGGACGGCCGAGGCCGCGCCAGGCAGGCTCTCGCCCCCGGCCGTCCGCCCCAGGACCGTCGTCTCCCGGGCAGCAGCGTCCGGCCGCACCGCCGCGTGGCGCACGGCCCGGTGGCTCCTACGGCCCCCAGGGGCCCGGGGCGCCGCACGCCTACCCGCCACCTGGCCCTTCCGCCGAACCGCGGCCTGGCCAGCCGGCCCGGCCGCGGGGTCAGGGCTTTCCCGGCTATCAGGGCCAGGGGTACGAGGCCCAGGATTACCCAAGGCAGGCGCAGGGCCGCCCGGGGCAGGCGGCCGACGGGCAGGCTCCCGGCTGGCCGTCAGGAGCGGTACCGAACGGGCAGGCACCCGGCTATCCCTCCGCGCCGTACGCGGCCGGCCCCGCTGGAGGCCCGCCGAACTCTGCTCCACCGAATCCGGTTTCGCCAACCGCCTCCGGACAGCCGTGGGCCGGACAACCACAGCCAGGGCAGCCGCGGGCAGGCCAGAACGGCAACGACTGGCAGGGGGCCGGACAGCCTGGGGGCTGGTCAGGACCGCAAGCGTTCGCCCAGGGACAGCCACGGCCCTTCAGCCAGCAAGGCTTCGCCCAGGGGGCGCCCGCCCAGCCCCAGCCCCAGCCGGGGCCCGGACGGTCAGGCCAGGGTCAGCCTGGCCAGGGTCAGCCGGGGCACGGCCAGCCGGGCCAGACGGGGTACGCGCAAGGTCAGTTCTCCGCCGGGCCGCAAGGCACGGGCCAGTACGGTCCAGGTCAGGGCCAGCGGCCGGACGGTTACCCGGCATTCGGCCAGGACCAGCCCGCGGCCGGCCAGTTCGGCCAGGGAGCCGGGCGTCCGCGGTACAGCGGCGACCCGTACATCGCCGATCCCTACATCGCCGACCCGTACGCCGCTCCGCACGGCGGCCCCAGCCGCCCCGCCCCCTACGGGCCGGGCCAGCAGGCCGCCGATCCGTACGGACCAGGACCGAACGGTGCCGGCCAGAACGGCGCCGACCAGAACGGAGCCCAGCACGGCGGGCCCGACCCGTACGGCCCGGCGCGGCCCGGCGGGCCGCAGGCCGCCTGGGCGTCCAGCCGCGACGCGCGAAACACCGGGTCCTGGCAGGCCGCGGGCCCGCTGCCAGGAAACGGCTGGAACCCGGCTCAGGGACAGCCAGGCCAAGGGCAACCAGGCCAAGGACAGCACGGCCAAGGGCAACCAGGACAGGAACAACCAGGCCGCGGTGCCCGGCCCGCCGGCTCCTGGCAGGCCGGCGGTCCGTCCGCAGGGCGTCCGGAGGGCCAGGGCCAAGGCTGGCCGCCGCCGCCGCAGAACGGTCCTGGCTGGCACGCGGCCGCCCCCGGACACGGCCCCGGGTCGCGGAACACCGGTTCATGGCAGGCCGCGGGCCCCGGACAGGGTCAAGCCTGGACGCCCGGCCCTGGTGGCGGCCGCGCCAGCAGGAACACCGGCGCGTGGCAGGCCGCCGGACCGCAGCAAGGCCCAGGCCAGCGCCCGGGACAAGAGCAGTTCGGTCAGGGACAGTTCGGCCAGGGCTTCAGGAACACCAGTTCCTCGCAAGCGGCGGGCGGGGCGCCAGGCCCGGGATGGCCGGGCCCAGGCCCGGGCCAGCAGCCTTATCCCGGTCAGCCGCACCCCGGCGGCCAGCAGTACCCGGGTGGCACCGGGGGCATGCGGAACACTGGCGGGTTCGGGCGGGTCGGCAGCCCGTTGATCAGGCAGCGAGACAGTGCGCTGCCTGACCCGCCGCCAAGCGCCAAGGGCCCGGTCGCCGCCATCGAGAACGACAACATCGGCGCCTTTGCGCGCGATCTGCGCGTGCTCCGTTCGAAGACCGGACTCGACTACCCCGATATGGCGGAGAAGTCGCATTACACGATGCGTACCCTCGCCTCGGCGGCGGGCGGCCTCCGGCTGCCGACGCTGCCCGTGGTCATCGCCTACGTGAACGCCTGCGGCGGCGACGTCGGCGACTGGGAAGAGCGCTGGGGCAGGCTGACCAAGGCCGGCAAGAAGGGACAGACCGCGCTGCCGGCCGGCGACCAGGAAACCAGCGACGAGGCGGGCCAGCCCCGTATCCCGCACGGCGCACGCCAGACCGGCGAGATCTACGTCATCACCTCGGCCAGGCAGCGCGACGCTCAGTGGTAGCCGGCGACCGCCGCCGGCGGTCCGCCAAGTAAAATTGCAGCGTGCTGCCCGCGGACAATCATGTGCATACCGAATGGTCCTACGACACGTCCGCCGACGCATCGATGGTGCGCAGCTGCGAGCAGGCCGTCGCCATCGGGCTGCCCGCCATCGCGTTCACTGAGCACCTGGAGTTCACGGTCGGCGGCGAGGGTGACGCGATCGCGCAGGTCGCGACCGATCACCGCTGGTGGAGCCGGATCAAGCCGCTCGATGTGACCGGGTACATGGCCTCGATCGAGGAATGCAGGCAGCGCTTTCCCGGGCTGCGGATCCTCTCGGGAATCGAGGCGGGCGAGTCGCACCTGTTCAAGGCCAGCGCGGGCGCGATCGTTCGCGGCAACACGTTCGACCGGGTACTCGGCTCGCTGCACGCGGTCCCCTATCAGGGCCGGCTGGTCGGCGCTGACGCGCTCTTTGGCAGCATGCCCGCCGACGACGCGATGCGTTACTACTTCGCTGAGCTGCTCACGCTGGTCGAAGACAGCGACCTCTTCGAGGTTCTCGCTCACCTCGACTTCCCGCGCCGCTACTGGCCGAAGGGGCCCCACCTGTACCAGGAGGAGCCGTTCGAGCCGGAGTACCGGACCGTGCTGCGGGCGCTGGCCGTCTCCGGCCGGGTGCTCGAGATCAACACGAAGTCGCCGCTGGTCTCCGTCGACCTCGTCCGCTGGTGGCGGGAGGAAGGCGGGACGGCGGTATCGTTCGGCAGCGACGCGCACCTGCCCGGCCGGGTCGGCGACCGCTTCAAGCTGGCGGTCGACGTCGTCGAAGCGGCGGGCTTCCGTGCGGGCCGCGACCCGTACGACTTCTGGCGCGCCTGACTTCTTCGGGCTTACCTTCCGCCGTCCCTGTCCGATTTCCGCTAGTCTCGGCCTCGGCCGGGTGGTTGAGTGGAACCGTGATGGACGACGAGCAGCGGTACACGGCCGCGAGCAGTAAGGATGCCCGGTTCGACGGGGTGTTCTTCGTCGCGGTACGGACGACTGGCATCTACTGCCGTCCGTCCTGTCCGGCCATGACCCCCAAGCGGGCGAACGTCGTTTTCTACCGGACGGCGGCCGCGGCGCAGCAAGGCGGATTCCGCGCGTGCAAGCGCTGCCGTCCGGACGCCTCCCCCGGCTCACCTGAGTGGAACGTGCGCTCCGACGCGGCCGGGCGCGCCATGCGGCTGATCGCGGACGGGGTGGTCGACCGGTCCGGGGTTGAGGGACTCGCCGCCCGCCTCGGCTACTCCACGCGTCAGGTCGGCCGCCTGCTGACCGCGGAGGTCGGCGCGGCGCCGCTGGCGCTGGCGCGGGCGCAGCGGGCGCGCACTGCCCGCATCCTCATCGAGACCACCGCCCTCCCGATGGGCGACATCGCCTTCGCGGCCGGGTTCACCTCCATCAGGCAGTTCAACGCGACGATGCACGAGGTCTACGACATCCCGCCGCGGGTGCTGCGGGAGCGGGCCGCCCGACGCGACCCTGCCATACGTACCGGAACCCGCCGCGCCCGGTGGCCCGCCGCGCTGGCTACGGAGCCCCCGGCAGTGGCCGGCGGCGAGGCGCCGGGCGCGCTGCGCCTCCGGCTGCCGTTCCGGCCGCCGATCGACCTGAGCCGGATGTTCTGCTACCTCGCCGCGCGGGCCCTGCCCGGAGTCGAGTCGGCATCCAGCGGTCACTACACCAGAACCATCAGCCTTCCGAACGGCAGCGGGATCATCGCCCTCCGCCTCGTTCCCGGCGCCAGCTGGGTGGACTGTTCACTCGCGCTCTTCGACCTGCGCGACGTGACCGCGGCCGTACAGCGCTGCCGGCGGCTGCTCGACCTGGACGCGGACCCGGCTTCCATTGCCGGGTTCTTCGAGTGCGACCCGGTGATCGGCCCGCTCGCGGCGGCCTGCCCAGGCAGGCGGGCCGTCGGCGCGGTGGACGGCAACGAGATCGCGATCAGGGCGGTGCTCGGCCAGCAGGTGTCGGTCGCCGCCGCGCGGCGGCTCGGAGCGCGGCTGGTGGAACTGTGCGGGGGTTCGCACGGGCCCGGCGCAGACGCCAGGTCAGCCGAAGCCGGACCAGGTCTGGCCCGGCTGGATGCCGCCGAATCGGGCGATCAGTCGCTGACCCGCGTGTTTCCCGACGTCGCGGTGATCGCGGCGCTTGACCCGGCCGTGCTGCCGATGCCGTTGTCGCGGGCCAGGACGGTGATCACGCTGGCCGCGGCGCTGGCCGGCGGCTACATCAGCCTCGACCCGGGTGCGGACAGGGACGATACGGCCGCCCAGTTGCTGGCGCTGCCCGGCATCGGAGCGTGGACGGCTGGATACATCAGGATGCGGGCGCTGTCCGATCCCGACGTGTTCCTGCCGGGCGACGCGGGCGTGGTCCGCGCCTTCGCCCAGTTGACGGGGCGCGTGCCCGGCCGGAACGGCGACGCGAAGCCAGTCAGCCAAGAACTTGCCGCCGCAGCCGAACGGTGGCACCCGTGGCGCTCGTACGCCGTGCACCAGCTATGGGCCACACTCGAGCAGCCCAAGCCGAACAAGCAACCTCAGCCGAACCCGCGGGTACCGCCGGGTCTCGAGGGACAGCCGGACGCGCGGCTACAGCCGAACCCGCCAGGACAGTCCCGCCCGGCGACGGCCGCCCTGGCCGGCCGGTAATGCCAACCGCTTACGAATCGAGGAAGACGTGACAACCGACCCGTTCCTGCCCGCCGATCCGGCCGCGCCGGTCTGGTACGACATCGTGGATTCGCCGGTCGGCAGGATCTTGCTGACGGGCGACGCGGACGCGCTCAGCGGGCTTTACCTGCTTGACGCAGGCGAGCACTCGGCTTCCGTCCGGTCCAGCTGGACGCCCAGGCCCGGCGGGTTCGCCCTGGCGGCCGAGCAGCTCGCGGAGTACTTCGGCGGCACGCGGCGGGAGTTCGACGTCCCGCTCGCTCCCATCGGTACGCCGTTCCAGCTCGCGGTGTGGGCGGAACTCACCCGGATCCCGTTCGGCGTTACTGTCAGCTACGGCGCCGTGGCCGCCGCGCTCGGCAAGTCACTGGTCGCGTCCCGTGCGGTCGGGCTGGCCAACGGGCGCAACCCCATCTCGATCATCGTGCCGTGCCACCGTGTCATCGGTGCGGACGGGTCACTCACCGGCTACGGCTGGGGCGTCGAGCGCAAGGAATGGCTGCTGCGCCACGAAGGCGCTCGCGCCGTCGCCGCGAGCGACCTTCAGGCCACACTCTTCGGGTAAGGAACCGACGAGGTTAGCGGGGGCCGGAGGGCCAGGACGGGCCGGCAGGCCAGAACGGGCCTGGTTCGCCTGCGACGAAGACCGACGGGGCATCCGGGGCGGTCCACGGCGGCGGCTGCAGTTGCTCCCGCTCCCTGAGCAGCGCGGCCGCGGCGCGCATCAGGCTCAGCGAATCGTCACGGTGCCTGACGTACGCGTCCTGCGTGGTCTGCCCGAGGTGCAGCCGGCGGCAGGCCATCGCCAGCTCAGTGGCGGCGAGCTGATACTGGGCCATCGCGCGCTGGCCGGCGACCCCGTGATTGAGCCGCGCCCACTGCCGGCCGAGGCGGCGCAGCCGCGGGCTGGCCAGCATGCGGATGTCCTGCCCGGTCACCACCTCGGGATCCGCGAAGTCGGGCAGCACACCCCTGATCATCCGGATCAGCCGCCGCCGGCCGGCGATCACCGCGATGACGGCCGCGATCAGCATCGCGACGAGGATGAGGTAGGAGGCCGCCAGCCAGGGGCCGTCCGCACCCGCCGCATGGTTCCACAGCGCGTCGAGTGCGACCGCCGCGCCCCAGCCCGCGACGATCGCCGGCCACCGGCCGCGGGCGGCCGGGCGGGCGGCCGCGTAGGCGACGCCGAGTCCGATCAGCGAGGCGAACAGCGCCTGGAAGACCGGGGCGAAGATACCCCGGCTCGCGAACTCCTCGGCTATCGCGCCAGCGCCGGCGTTCCAGGCGAGGGCGTACGCGTACACGTTGGCGACGAGAGCGTAGCCGAGCCCGAGCATCGACCCGTACACCACGCCGTCTTCCACGCCGTCGATCTCGGTGCGCCGCGAGGCGAGCAGCGCGAGCAGGACAAGTCCGCTGAGGGTCTCCGCGACAAACGCGCCGTCGATCGCCTGGCCGGCCGGGACGACTGCGGTCACGCTCACATGCGGCCGCAGTTCCGGTGCGGTGATCACCCCGGTGTGCAGCACACGGCCGAACAGCGCGGTGAGGGCGGCGATGCCCGCGCCCGCACCGAAGATGGCCGCCAGCAGCGCCCGCGGCTCGGGCTCGAGCCGGTCGAGGCACAGGATGAGCGCGACAAGCAACGGGACCGGCAGCAGCGCGAGCAGCAGGCCGACCAGGGCCGGGGCCGGGCCGCGCTGAACTACCACCGCCGCCAGGGCGATGATCGCGATCAGGCAGCAGGCCGCGAGCCCGAGCAGGAAGCTGGCGGGCGTCCGGCCGAAGCGCGTCGAGTCGAGCACTGGCCTGGGTGCCCGGGGGTACATGGCAAGAGCGTAACCGCAACAAACCGGGCGATACCAGGCCGCCACTAAACCGTGGCGGCGTGGATACCTAGCCGCCGGCGTCCGCCCAGGCCCGGCGGTTACCCGCCCGGGCAGGACGTGCTATTCCTGCGCCGGGCGCTGGCTGGCGGGGACCGGCGGCAGGTTGCCGTTCTCGTCCAGGTCGAACTCGCCGTCCCTGACGCCAAGTACGAAGGCGTCCCACTCGGCCTCGGTGAAGTAAAGCTTGCCCGCCTCGGGCTTGGCGGCGTCGTACATCACGTAGAGCTTCGGCTCGCCGGCCTTGTGCGGCGCACCCGAGGTGTCCGTGGTGACGTACACCTCGACCCGGCTCTCGGTCTCCTCCATGTGCCCCAGGCTACTGCCGCGGCCATGCTCCTGGTATGGCCTTCCGGGTCACCCGTAGGTACCGCTCCCGTAGGCATACTGCTGGTCCGACGGGACGATCTGCACCCCGAGCGGAATCAGCGAGATCGGGATCATCTTGAAGTTAGCGAGCCCGAGCGGAATCCCGATGATCGTCAGGCACATGACGATGCCGCTGGTCAGGTGACCGAGCGCCAGCCCCCAGCCGAACAGGATGATCCAGATGATGTTGCCGATCAGCGAGGCGATGCCCGCGTCCCTGCGCACCTGGACGGACCGGCCGAAGGGCCAGATGACGTAGGACGCGATCCGGAACGACGCGATGGCGAACGGGATCGTGATGATCAGGATCGCGCAGATGATCCCGGCGATCACGTAAGCGATCGCCATCCACCAGCCGCACAGAACCAGCCACAGAACGTTGAGGATTAGCCTCATATTCGGCTACTACCCGTTATTGTTCGACGTCAAGCGGTTATGAGTGGGCCGCGTGCTGGTGAATCTCAAGCGTGGCGAGCAGCCGGGCGGTGCTGGCCGCGATCTCGGCCACCGCCTCGTCGAAGGCGGCGCTGTTCCGGGCCGAAGGCGCACGGAAGCCGCTGATCTTCCTGACGTACTGGAGCGCGGCGGCCCGCATGTCAGCCTCGGTCACGGCTTCGGTGTACGGGGGGCGCAGGGTCTTGATGGAACGACACATAGCGGCAGCCTACGTCTTACCCGTCGGCCCGCGCCGACGGCGTACAATCCTGCGCTGTGGCAGACACGATGATCAAAGTTGGAGTGCTCGGCGCCCGCGGGCGGATGGGACGCACGGTCTGCGAAACCATCGAGGAGGCACCGGACACCGAACTGGGCGCTCAGGTCGACCAGGGCGACGACACCGCGGCGCTGCTCGGCAGCGACGTCGTGGTGGACTTCACCCACGTCGCCGCCGTCATGGACAACCTGCGCTGGTGCGTCGGGCACGGACTGAACGTGGTGGTCGGCACCTCGGGCTTCGGCGACGAGCGGCTGGCCGAGGTGCGGTCCTGGCTTGACGACACTCCCGGGTCCCGGGTGCTCGTCGCGCCCAACTTCTCGGTTGGCGCGGTGCTGATGATGCGCTTCGCGGCCCAGGCCGCCCGGTTCTTCGAGTCGGCCGAGATCATCGAACTGCATCACGCGAACAAGATGGACGCGCCGTCGGGCACCGCGCTGCGCACCGCCGCCCTGGTCGGCGAGGCGCGCGCCAAGGCCGGCCTCGGCGCTCCCCCGGATGCCACCAAGCAGGAGCTTGACGGGGCCCGCGGGGCCACCGTGGACGACGTTCACGTGCACTCCGTGCGCGTCTCCGGCCTGGTCGCGCACCAGGAAGTCCTTTTCGGCGGTCACGGGGAGACGCTCACGATCCGGCACGATTCCCTCGACCGCGCCTCTTTCATGCCCGGCGTGCTGCTTGCCGTCCGCGGGATCGGCTCCCTGCCGGCCGGCCTCACCGTTGGCATCGAGCCGCTACTCGGACTCGGGTAGCGGCTCGACAGCGTGCGGAGTGACCAGTAGCGCCCGGTTACCCGAGAGCGCCCGCGAAGGCGGTCTCGTCTTCGAACGGGCCGACCACGGACAGGACCTTGGGGCGGGTGAGGATCTCGGCCGCGACGGCGCGGATGTCGTCGTGGGTCACCGCGTCAATCGCGGTGAGCACCTCGTCAACCGGCTCGAGACCCGGGTAGACCAGCTCAGCCTTGCCGAGCCTGGACATTCGCGAGGACGGGTCCTCGAGTCCGAGGACGATGCCGCCGCGGACCTGGCCCTTGCCGCGGTCGAGTTCCGCGTCCGTCAGGCCGGACTCGACCACCTTCGCCACCTCAGCCGAGCAAATCCGCAGCACCTCGTCCGCCTTCGACGGCAGGCAGCCGACGTAGATGCCCCACAGGCCCGTGTCAGCGTGCTGCGAGGCGAAGCTGTAGACCGAGTAGGCCAGCCCCCGCTTCTCGCGCACCTCCTGGAAGAGGCGTGACGACATGCCGCCGCCGAGCGCGGCGTTCAGCACGCCGAGCGCGAACCGCCGGTCGTCCGTGCGGGCCAGCCCCTCGCAGCCGAGGACCAGGTTGGCCTGCTCGATCGGCCGGGAGATCAGCGTGGTGCCCGAGCCCGCCGCTGTGCCGTAGCCGTCCCAGAGCCCGCCCGCGTCACGCAGCCGGGGCGGCGCCGGGTCGGCACCGCCGAAATCGGCCAGCACCGGGGCGAACGCGGCCCGCACGCCCGCGACAACCTCGTCGTGGTCCAGGTTCCCCGCGGCCGCGATCACCAGGTTGGGCGGCGTGTACCTGGAGCGGTAGTGCTCGAAGATCTGCTCCCGGGTGATCGCGTTGATCGAGTCCACCGTGCCGAGAACCGGCCGGCCGAGCGGCGTGTCGCCGAAAAGCCTGGTCGTGAAAGCCTCGTGCACCGAGTCGGCCGGGTCGTCCTCGTTCATCGCGATCTCTTCGAGCACCACGTTGCGCTCGGCGTCCACGTCCTTGGGCTCGATGAGCGATGCGGTCACCATGTCGCTGAGCACGTCGATCGCCAGCGGCAGGTCCGCGTCGAGCACCCGCGCGTAGTAGCACGTGTACTCCTTGGCGGTGAACGCGTTCATCTCACCGCCGACCGCGTCCATCTCCGCGGAGATCTCCAGCGCGCTCCGCCTGGGCGTCCCCTTGAACAGCAGGTGCTCAAGGTAGTGGGTCGCACCCGCGTGCGAACGGTCTTCATCCCGCGAGCCGACACCCACCCAGATGCCGAGCGCCACCGACCTGACGGCCGGCAGGAACTCGGTGACCACGCGCAGGCCGCCAGGGAGAACGGTCCTGCGCACCGCCGACTCGGCGGCACCGGCGGGAAAATCAGGACGAGTCATGCCTCGGACCCTCGATCCATTGACGAGGGCCGCGGCGACAAGCGCCGCGGCCCGTCATTCGGCCAGTAGTGCTCTACTGCTTGGTACTAGTACTACTCGTACTAGTCGCGGTGCCCGCCGCGTGAACGCTGGCGGGTGCGGCCGCGGTCGCCGCCGCCGCCGCCCGAGTCGCCGCGGTCACGTCGCGGCCGGTCCTCGCGGGGCCGGTCGTCCCCTGACGGCTCGCCGCCGCCAAGGTCCTCGCCGGCCGCCTCGCGCTCGATCACCTCGACGGGAACGAGCGACAGCTTGCCCCGGTCGTCGATCTCGCGGATCTCCACCTGGATCTTGTCGCCGATGTGGATCACTTCGTCGACGTTCTCGATCCGCTTGCCGCCGTGCAGCTTGCGGATCTGCGTGACGTGCAGCAGGCCGTCCTTGCCGGGCAGCAGCGACACGAACGCGCCGAACGTGGTCGTCTTCACGACCGTGCCCATGAACCGCTCGCCGATCTCGGGCATGTGCGGGTTGGCGATCGAATTGATCACGTCCCGCGCGGCGTCGGCGGACGGTCCGTCGGTCGCGCCGATGTAGATCGTGCCGTCGTCCTCGATGGTGATCTCGGCGCCGGTGTCGTCCTGGATCGAGTTGATCATCTTGCCCTTCGGGCCGATGACCTCACCGATCTTGTCCACCGGGACCTTGATGGTAATGATCCGCGGCGCGAAGGGCGACATCTCGCCCGGCGCGGAGATCGCGTCGCGCATCACGCCGAGGATCGTCATCCGGGCGCCGTGGGCCTGCTTCAGCGCGGCGGCCAGGACCGAGGCGGGAATGCCGTCGAGCTTGGTGTCGAGCTGCAGGGCGGTGATCACCTCTTCGGTGCCTGCCACCTTGAAGTCCATGTCGCCGAAGGCGTCCTCGGCTCCGAGGATGTCGGTCAGCGTGACGTACTGGCCGCCCTCGCTGATCAGGCCCATCGCGATGCCGGAGACCATGGCCTTAAGCGGCACGCCGGCGTTGAGCAGGGCCAGCGTCGAAGCGCAGACCGAGCCCATCGAGGTCGAGCCGTTGGAGCTGATCGCCTCGGACACCTGACGGATCGCGTAGGGGAACTCCTCGCGCGTCGGCAGCACGGGCAGCAGCGCCCGCTCGGCGAGCGCGCCGTGGCCGATCTCGCGCCGCTTGGGCGAGCCCACCCGGCCGGTCTCACCGGTCGAGTACGGCGGGAAGTTGTAGTTGTGCATGTAGCGCTTGGTGCGCTCGGGGTTGAGCGTGTCGATCATCTGCTCCATGCGCAGCATGTTCAGCGTGGTGACGCCCAGGATCTGGGTCTCGCCCCGCTCGAACAGCGCCGAGCCGTGCACCCGCGGCAGCACGCCGACCTCGGCCGACAACGGCCGGATGTCGGTGAGCCCGCGGCCGTCGATGCGCAGGCCGTCGTTGATGACCCGCTGCCTGACCAGCTTCTTGGTCAGCGACCGGAGGGCGGGGCTGATCTCCTTCTCGCGGCCCTCGAACTTGTCGCCAAGGCGCTCGACGGCCAGGGCCTTGACCCGGTCCTCCTCAGCCGCGCGCTCCTTCTTGTCGGCGATCGTGAGCGCCTTGGCCAGCTCGTCGGTCACCGCGGCGGAGACCGCCTCGTACACGTCCTCTTCGTAGTCCCTGAAGATCGGGAACTGCGAGGTGGTCGCCGGGGCGATGCCGGCCTCGACCGCCGCTGCGGCCAGGATCGACTGCGCCTGGCAGAGCGCGGCGATGAACGGCTTGGCCGCCTCGAGGCCCTCGGCCACCGTCTCCTCGTCCGGAGCGATCGCGCCGCTGGTCTCGTCGGCCAGCAGCCGCAGGGTCTGCGGGGTGGACTCGGCCTCGACCATCATGATCGCGACGTCGCCGTCGTCAAGCATCCGGCCCGCGACCACCATGTCGAAGGTGGCCTGCTCAAGCTGCGGGTGCGTGGGGAACGCGACCCACTGGTCCTTGATCAGCGCGACCCGGACCCCGCCGATCGGACCAGAGAACGGCAGCCCCGCGAGCTGCGTCGACATGGAGGCGGCGTTGATGGCCACCACGTCGTACAGGTGCTCGGGGTGCAGGGCCAGGACCGTCTCGACGATCTGGATCTCGTTGCGCAGGCCCTTGACGAAGGACGGGCGCAGCGGGCGGTCGATGAGGCGGCACGTGAGG
This sequence comes from Trebonia sp., assembly GCA_036501515.1. GTDB lineage: Bacteria > Actinomycetota > Actinomycetes > Streptosporangiales > Streptosporangiaceae > Trebonia. The sequence goes on from DASYAD010000183.1 coordinate 14,442, forward strand.
ATCGCGTCCTCGGACGGGCGGCCCTCACGACGGAAGAACGAGCCGGGGATGCGCCCGGCCGCGTACATGCGCTCCTCGACGTCCACCGTCAGCGGGAAGAAGTCGAATCCCTCCCGCGGGTGCTTGCCCGCGGAGGTCGCCGACAGGACGACGGTCTCGTCATCCAGGACGACGAGGGCGGACCCAGCCGCCTGGCGCGCGAGACGGCCCGTCTCGAACCTGATTTTGCGTACGCCAAACTCGCCGTTATCGATAACGGCTTCAGCGCTTTTCACACCCTTCACGGGTGAGACCTCCTTGCGGTAGATCCCGCACCCGCCCGCCACCGCGCCATGGTCGGCTCTGGCTACCCGCTTTCAAACCAGCGGGTACGCCGGCCGGTCTTCGATTGAAGCCCTCGGGGGCTGAGCTGGTAACCCAGCTGCCTAGTACCCGGGGACCACTACCGAGGACCGGCCCATGCGCTCGGGCCGGGGGCTACGGGATGTGTCTTATCGCTTGTATTCTGTTATGGCCCGGACCTGGGCCAACAGTACCGGCCCAGGGTCAGCGGGTCTAGTACGTCCGAGCTGGCGGCCTGGGCTAGCGGCGCAGGCCAAGGCGCTCGATGAGCGTGCGGTACCGGGTGATATCGGTGTTCCGCAGGTACCCGAGCAGACGGCGGCGGCGGCCGACGAGCAGCAGCAGGCCGCGGCGGCTGTGGTGGTCGTGCTGGTGCACCTTCAGGTGCTCGTTCAGGTCGTTGATCCTGCGGGTCATCAGCGCAATCTGGACCTCCGGCGAACCGGTGTCACCCTCATTGATCGCGTACTCCGCGAAGATCTCCTTCTTAACTTCGGATTCGAGCGGCACGTGGCTCCTTAAAAAAACTGGAAGAGTTCTGATCCCCGTGGGGAACGGGGCAGCCGCGATGAGGGTGCAGCCGTGAACTCTCTTTTTTTCTGGCCGTGCCCCGACGGTTGGACCTGCCAGGAGCATCAGGAAAACAGAGGGTTCGCCCCGAACCGGCACTTGACCGGTAGCGTTTCACAATATCACGGCCCCGCAGGGACTCTGGTCACCCCGCGCAGATCTCCCTGGTCTGCGCGACGTCCAGGTGCATCTGCGCGACCAGCGCGTCGATGGAATCGAAGCGCAGCGTGCCGCGGAGCCGGACGGCGAAGTCGATCGCGGCGTGCAGTCCGTACAAGTCCAGGTCGGTCCGGTCAAGCGCGTACGCCTCGACCGTGCGGACCTGACCGTCGAACGTCGGGTTGGTGCCGATCGAGATGGCGGCGGGCCACTGGTTCGTCTCGGTGCCCGACTCGTCAAGCGTGGCCAGCCAGCCCGCGTAGACGCCGTCGGCGGGGATCGCGGTGTGCGGCGGCGACTCGACGTTCGCGGTCGGGAAGCCGAGTTGCCGGCCGCGCTGGTGACCGCGGACGACCACGCCCTCGACGCGGTGGGGCCGGCCGAGCGCCTTCGCCGCCTCGGTGACATCCCCCTCGGACAGCAGTGCCCTGATCGAGGTCGAGGACACCGTCACGCCGTCAAGGACCAGCAGCGGCAGCCCTTCGGAGGTGTAGTCGTACTTCTCGCCGAGCTTGGCGAGCAGCGGCACGTCACCGCGCGCCTTGTGCCCGAAGGTGAAGTCCTCCCCCACCACCACGGCCGCGGCGTGCAGCCGCTCGACGAGCACCTGGCGGACGAACTCGTCGGGGTCGAGCCGGGAGAACTCCAGCGTGAAGGGAATCATGCACACCGCGTCCACGCCGAGGCCGCCGAGCAGCTCGGCCCGCCGCCGGGCGGAGCACAGGAACGGCGGGTGACTGCCCGGCCTGGTCACCTCGTCCGGGTGCGGGTCAAAGGTGATGGCCACCACCGGCAGGCCGCGCTCGGCCCCCAGCTCCGCGGCGCGGGCTACGATGCGCTGATGCCCCCGGTGTACGCCATCGAATACGCCGATCGTGACGACGGACTCGCCCCAGTCTGCGGGCACCTCTTCCAGGCCCTGCCAGCGGTACACGACTCTCCGGCCCTCCTCTGCTCGGCAATAAGCCTAGCCATGCCGCGGAAAGCCCCGCGCCCCGGCTGGGCTACGGCTGGCCGGCGAACACCGCGAGCGAGCGGATGCTGCCGTTGTCCTGCGCGACGAGAGCGATCAGGGCACCGTCGGGACCGAAGGCGGCGACGGGGGCACCGTCCACGGCGAAGGCTGCCATCCGCTCGGCGGGCAAGCGTGCCCCCTGAGCCAGACGCCGGCCCTCGTCGGCGGTTAGCTCGAGGCGCGGGAAGGCGGCGCCCGCGGCCTCAGCCAGGGGCGTCAGCACCTGGGACGGCCCGTCAGCGTCCGCAAGCTGCTTCAGCGAATGCGCCTCAGTCAGCGTGTACGGCCCCACCGCGGTCCTGCGCAAGGCGGTCAGGTGTCCCCCGGTGCCAAAGGCGGCGCCCAGGTCACGGGCGATCGCACGGATGTAAGTGCCGCTTGAGCAGCGGATACGCACGGCCAGGTCGAGGAAGTCGCCGTCCGCGTCCGTGCTCAGCAGTACGAACTCGTAGACGGTAACCGGACGGGCGGCCAGCTCCGGGGCCGCGCCGGCCCTCGTCAGCTTGTAGGCGCGCTGGCCGTTGACCTTGATCGCGCTGACGCTGGACGGAACCTGCTGGATCGCGCCGGTGAGCTTCGCGATCTCGGCGGTGAGCTGGTCCCCGCCGATGCCGGAAGCCGGGCTGCCACCTGTCGGCTCGCCCTCGGCGTCATCGGTGGTGGTGGACTGGCCGAGACGGATGACGGCCTCGTAGGACTTCTCGGTCAGCATGAGATGACCGAGCAGCCTGGTCGCCTTCTCGATGCCGATCACCAGCACGCCGGTGGCCATGGGGTCGAGGGTCCCGGCGTGGCCCACCCGGCGGGTGTGTGCCGTCCGGCGCATCCTGGCGACCACGTCGTGCGATGTCAGGCCGCCCGGCTTGTCCACGATGACCAGGCCGGACGGCCAGGCGTCGGGCTTGGCGGCCTCGCTCACTCCGGTTCGTCGCCCTCGTCGTCTTTGTCCCAGTCGTCGTCTTCCGCTGGCTTCTTGTACGGGTCGGGGTCGCCGGCCCACTGGGCACCCTCGCGGGTACGGGCCAGTTCCTCGTCCCGCTGGCGGGCGGTCGCCACCAGCTCGTCGATCCGCTGCGAATCCTCGGGCAGCATGTCGGCGACGAACTCAAGCGAGGGAGTATGCCGCAGGCCGGTCAGCCGTCCGACTTCCGAGCGGATGATGCCGGTGGCGCTGCGCAGCGCGGCCGCGGTCTCTTCCCGGTCTTCGGCCGAGCCGAGCACCGTGTAGAAGACCTTGGCCTCCCGCAGGTCACCGGTCAGGCGCGCCTCGGTCACGGTGACGAAGCCGAGCCTCGGGTCCTTGATCCGGCGCTCGAGCAGCTCGGCGACGATCTTGGCGATTCGTTCCGCGAGGCGTCGCGTGCGCGCGTCGTCCATCGTCGGTCACTCCCCTTCTGTGCAGAGGAATTCCCGCGGCCCCAGAGTTTCCCCTGGTTAGGAGCGGCCGATTATTCCTCTTCGCTGTAGAGCCGCTGCCTCGCCGACAGCAGCTCGATCTCGGGCCTGGACGCCACCAGGCGCTCGCACTCATCGAGCACCTGGGTGGCGTTCCCGGCAGTGTCGGATACCACCGCTACCCCGATCTCGGCACGCCGATGCAGGTCGAGATGACCCGTTTCGGCGACCGCGACACCGGGGTAGCGGCGGCGCAACTCGGCGACGAGCGGCCTGACGACGGCCCGCTTCTGTTTAAGCGAGCGGACGTCGCCAAGCAGCACGTCGAGCGTGAGTGCGGCTACGTACACCGTGCGCTACTTATACGCGCGGCTTCTCCCGCATCTCGAACGTCTCGATGACGTCCTCGATCCTGATGTCGTTGTAACCGACGCCGATACCGCACTCGTAGCCCTCGCGGACCTCGGTCGCGTCATCCTTGAACCGGCGCAGCGACTCGACCGACAGGTTGTCGGAGATGACCACGCCGTCCCTGATGATCCGCGCCTTGCTGTTGCGGGTGATCGTGCCGGACCGGACGATGCAGCCCGCGACGGTGCCAACCCTCGGCACCTTGAAGAGCTCGCGGACTTCGGCCGTGCCGAGCTGGGCCTCCTCGAACTCGGGCTTGAGCATGCCCTTGAGCGCGGCCTCGATCTCCTCGATCGCTTGGTAGATGATCGAGTAGTAGCGGATGTCCACGCCCTCGCGCTGCGCGAGTTCGCCTGCCCGCCCGGCCGGGCGGACGTTGAAGCCGATGATCACCGCTTCCGAGGCGATCGCCAGGTTCACGTCGTCCTGGGTGATCGCGCCGACACCGCGGCCGATGACCCGCAGGTTGACCTCTTCGCCCACGTCGAGCTTGAGCAGCGCGTCTTCCAGGGCCTCGACCGAACCGGACACGTCGCCCTTGATGATCAGCAGCAGCTCTTCGCGCTCGCCCGCCTTCAGCGCGGACTCCAGGTCTTCCAGAGTCACGCGACGGCGGCGCTGGGCGAACTGGGCGGTCCGCTCACGGGCTTCCCGGCGCTCGGCGATCTGCCGGGCCATCCGGTCGTCGGTGACGACGAGGAAGTTGTCGCCGGCCTTCGGCACCGCGGTCAGGCCGAGCACCTGCACCGGCCGCGACGGCGGCGCCTCGCTGAGCTGCTTGCCGTCCTCGTCGAGCATGGCGCGGACGCGGCCGTAGGCCTCGCCTGCCACGATCGAGTCGCCGACGTGCAGCGTGCCGCGCTGTACGAGCACGGTCGCGACCGGGCCGCGGCCCTTGTCCAGCTGGGCCTCGATCGCGACGCCCTGCGCGTCCTGGTGCGGGTTCGCACGCAGGTCGAGCGCGGCGTCGGCCGTCAGGATGACCGCCTCGAGCAGAGCCTCGATGCCGATCCCCTTGGTCGCGGACACGTCCACGAACTGGGTATCGCCGCCGAACTCCTCGGCAACCAGGCCGTACTCGGTGAGCTGAGCGCGGACCCGGTTCGGGTCGGCGCCCTCCTTGTCGACCTTGTTGACCGCCACGACGATCGGCACGCCGGCCGCCTGCGCGTGGTTCAGCGCCTCGGTGGTCTGCGGCTTCACGCCGTCATCGGCCGCGACGACCAGGACCGCGAGGTCGGTGGTCTGCGCACCGCGGGCACGCATGGCGGTGAACGCCTCGTGACCGGGGGTGTCGATGAAGGTGATCTTCCGTTCCTGGCCGTCAATCTGCGACGTCACCTGGTAGGCACCGATGTGCTGGGTGATGCCGCCAGCCTCGCGCGACACCACGTTGGTGTGCCTGATGGCGTCGAGGAGCTTGGTCTTGCCGTGGTCGACGTGACCCATGACGGTGACGACCGGCGGCCTCGGTGCCAGGTCCTCCTCGCCACCCTCGTCATCGCCGAACTCGATACTGAACGTCTCGAGCAGCTCGCGGTCCTCCTCCTCGGGGGACACAACCTGGACGCTGTAGTTCAGTTCAGCGCCGAGCAGCTGCAGCGTCTCGTCGTTGACCGACTGAGTCGCGGTCACCATCTCGCCGAGGTGGAACAGCACCTGGACCAGGCTGGCCGGGTTCGCGCCGATCTTGTCCGCGAAGTCAGACAGGGACGCGCCCCGGCTGAGGCGGATCGCCTGGCCGTTGCCGCGCGGAACCGACACGCCGCCGATCGACGGCGCCTGCATGTTGTCGAACTCTTGCCGCCGCTGCCGCTTCGACTTGCGGGCACGGCCCGGCTTGCCGCCGGGACGCCCGAAGGCACCCGCGGTACCGCCTGACCGGCCACGGCCGCCGCCACCAGGACGAGCGCCGCCGCCACCTGCCGGCGGGCCGCCGCCACCAGGACGCGCACCGCCGCCGGCACCGCCGGGACCGCCGCCCGGACGCGCACCGCCGCCGCCGACGCCGGCCGGACGACCGCCGCCACCGCCGCCGCCAGGACGCGGGCCGCTGAAGCCGCCACCGCCGCCGGGACGCGGGCCGCGGCCACCGGGGCCGCCAGGACCGCTGGGACGGCCGCCGCCAGGACCGCCGGCACCGCCGGGCTGCGGGCGCGACGGCATGTTCATCGGGCTCGGACGCGGGCCGCCAGGACGCGGGCCGCCGGGACGGGGACCACCCGGGCGGGCGCCGCCGTCGGCGCTTCCCGCGCCGGGACGGTCCGCGTAGCCACCGGGCCCAGCGGGACCGCCGGGACGCGGGCCACCGGGCCGCGGGCCGCGGTCGCCGCGGTCACCAGCGGGACGCGCGGCACCGGGGCCGTTGAAGCCGCCGGGACCTGCCGGACGCGGACCGCGGTCGGGCCTGTCGCTGCGCTCGGGCCGGTCGCTGCGCTCCGGCCGGTCACCACGGTCAGGACGCTCGAAGCCAGGACGGGCGGGAGGCGCGGAGCCCATGCCGGTCGCCGTCGAGCTGAACGGGTTGTTGCCTGGACGCGGGCCGGACGGGCGCGGACCGCGCTGTCCTGGAGCGGCCGGGCGCGGTGCGCCGGCTGGACGCGGAGCACCGGCTGGACGCGGCGCGCCATCCGAGCGCGGTGCGCCATCGGGACGCGGTGCCCCGTCAGAGCGCGGCGCGCTGTCGGGACGCGGGGCGCCGCCGCCTGCCTGCGGACTCTGCGGGCCGGTGCCCTGCGGTCCGCCGGGGCGCGGCGCGCCTGTACGGGGCGCGCCTGGACGCGGGGCTGACGCGGGTGCGCCGCCACCGTCGCTGTCAGAGGCGGTCGCTGCCGGGCGCGCGGCCGGAGCCGGCGCCGGACGTGCGGGCGCGGCCGGAGCCGCGGATGCCGCTGCCGCCGCGGGGGCCGGCGCGCCTGCACCGGGAACCTGCGGCACGGGACGCGGTCCCGGGCGCGGACCTGGCCTGGCACCGGGGCCTGGCACCGGCGCGACCGGCGCCGTTCCGCCCGGTGCGGCGATGCCGGATCCCTGGCTGCCGCCTGAAGACGGCTGGCCGCTGTCAGGCTGGCGGGCCGGACGATCACCACGTGACCCGCCGCCTGCGCTGCCCTGGCCGCCGTGATCGCGACGGCCCTGGCCGCCGGATCCCGAGCCGCCGCCGGCGCCGCCGTTGAATGCTTCCTTGAGCCTGCGAACAACAGGCGCCTCGATCGTCGAGGACGCCGAACGCACGAACTCACCCATCTCTTCGAGCTTGGTCATGACGGCCTTGCTCTCTACCCCGAACTCCTTCGCGAGTTCGTAAACCCGGACCTTCGCCACTATGCTCCTCTGCCCGGCCCTTCCCAGGGGCCTTCAAAACCGGATCGTCAGCCGATCCGGTGCATAGGGTGCTCCGGGCCGGCCTCAGTTCGTGCCGTTCATCGCCTTGTGCTCATCGAGCGCTCATAGCTTCTCGACCTGCTTTCCGTACAGGTTCTCCGTCATGCCCAGCGTGCTCCCGTCACCGTGGACCGCTCCCCGTCGTCGCCGTCAGCCATGTTATGACCCGGCACCGACCCGGGAAAGGTACGAAGCGAGCGGAGCGGTGTCGACCGAGCCCGCGACGCGCAGTGCGCGTGCGAAGACCCGACGCCGCTGTGCCAGTTCGTAGCATTCCAGACTGGGGTGCAGATACGCGCCCCGGCCCGGCTGCCGCGCTTGGGGGTCGGGCACGATGCCGTCCCCGGCCACCACTAGGCGAAGCATGCTGGACTTCGCCGCGCGTGCTTTGCAGCCAACACAGGTGCGCAGGGGTTTCTTCCCCGCCTCGGGCAGCTCAGCTCGCGCGATCATTGCCTTTCGAGTCTACCCCGTCACCGTGGCGGGGGCACCAGGCAAGGGACCGCAACGAGCTCGCGCCGTCCTCAACTGTCACGTCCGCATCACTAACACCGAGGTCAGCGGCCCTCCTCTCCTCCGAGGAGTAGCCCAGGACCGCTTCGGGACAGACGCGCTAGACGTCGGCCGCGGCCTCCGCGGTCTCCGCGGTCTCGGCCGTCGACGCGCGCGGGGCCGGAGCGGAGGCCCCGACCGCCCCGTCTGAGCGGATGTCGATCCGCCAGCCGGTGAGCCGCGCGGCCAGCCGCGCGTTCTGCCCTTCCTTGCCGATAGCCAGGGACAGCTGGTAGTCGGGAACCGTGACCCGTGCCTCCATCGCGTCCCTGTCGATGACCTCGACGCGGGTGACCCTGGCCGGCGACAGCGCGTTGGCGACGAAGTCGGCCGCGTCGTCCGAGTAGTCGACGATGTCGATCTTCTCGCCGTGCAGCTCCGCCATCACGTTGCGCACCCGGGCGCCGACCGGACCGATGCACGCGCCCTTGGCGTTCACGCCCTGCTGATGCGACTGCACGGCGATCTTCGTCCGGTGCCCGGCCTCGCGGGCGATCTTGACGATCTCCACCGCGCCGCTCGCGATCTCGGGAACCTCGAGCGCGAACAGCTTGCGGACCAGGTCGGGGTGGGTACGCGACAGCGTCACCGACGGTCCGCGGTGTCCCTTGCGCACCCGCCAGACGTAGCAGCGGATCCGCTCGCCGTGCACGTACCGCTCACCGGGCACCTGCTCGGCCAGCGGCAGCACCGCCTCGATCTTGCCCAGGTCGACGAGCACCGTGCGGGGATCCTTGCCCTGCTGGATCACGCCTGCGACGATGTCGCCCTCGTGCCCGGCGTACTCGCCGAAGGTCATCTCGTCCTCGACGTCCCGCAGCCGCTGCAGGATCACCTGCCGGGCGGTTGTCGCCGCGATCCGGCCGAAGCCCGCCGGGGTGTCGTCGTACTCACGGTCAGGCGCACCGTCCTGGCCGGCTTCCCTGGCCCAGACGGTGACGTGCCCGGTGCCGCGGTTGACTTCGACCCGCGCGGCCGGGTTGGCGCCGTCCGTCTTGTGGTACGCCATCAGCAGCGCGTCCTCGATCGCCTTGATCGCCGTTTCGGACGAGATGTCTTTCTCGTTCTCGAGACTGCGCAGCACGCTCAGGTCAATGTCCATCGCCGCCAGCTCCAAGGTCGGTGTCGTTGTCATCCACCGCGTCGTCAAGCTCCGGATCGCTGTAATCGTCGAGCCCGGCGTCCGGAATCCGGCCGAACTCCACTTGGACGCTGCCCGCGCCCAGGTCGGCGTGACGGAACCGGCGCTCACCCTCGGCCAGGCCGAGCGTGATGCCGTCGGCATCCGCCGCGAGCACGCGTCCCTCCACGGAACCCTCCCCCGTCACCTTCACCGTGACGAGCCTGCCCCTGGCCCGCCGCCAGTGCCGCGGCTCGGTCAGCGGCCGGTCCACGCCGGGCGATGAAACCTCAAGGGTATACGGGACTTCGCCCAGCACGCTGGCCGCGTCGAGCACGGCAGAGATCTCGCGGCTGATGTCGGCTGCGTCATCGAGGCTCACCCCGTGATCGCTGTCCACCACGATGCGCAGCAGCCGCCGCCGGCCGGCGACGGACATGCGGACCGATTCCAGGTCCATCCCCGCGGCCGCGACGACGGGCTCAATGAGGCCGGCCAGCTTCTTGTCGTTCACCGGACCCGCGGTGGAACGAAGACCACCGGACATTTCGACCTCCTCGTCTGCGTCCGCTGGGCCGCTATCACCCAGATTAATATTTTCCCAGGTCCAGCCTACTGGCCAGGACTCGCGCGCGTCGCCGCCGGCGCGAGGCGGGGCCGCGCGTCTCGCGCGGCCGCCCGCCGCACCGGGCCGGCCCCGCCGCGTCGCCCATGGCCAGCGCCTCGTGGCATGCTTAGAGCCTATGCTCTCAAGGCGTCAGTTGCTTGCCGCGTCGCCCACCGCGTTGCCCTTGTTTCTAGCGCTGAGCGCCTGCAAGGGGCCCGCTGTGCTGAGCGCGCCGCCGACGGTGTCGCCGCGGACGCAGATGCTGCTGCACGCTACGACCGCCGAGCTGAATCTGATCTGGATATACAACAACGCCATATCCGCTTATTCCGGGCTCGCGCCCGTGCTCGCACCGTTGCGGTCCGAGCACCAGGGGCACCTCGCCCAGCTGCGCGCGCGGGTCGTCGAGCCGACGGGCAAGCGGGCGCCTGACACGGTGACGGTCAAGCCCGTGCTCGGCGCCACCCAGGCCGCCGCCCTGTCCCAGCTGCGCGCGGCCGAGGAGGCGGCGGTGCAGACGCTGATGAGCCGGCTCGGCGGCGCGTCGCCCTCCCTCGCCCAGCTGTACGCGTCGATCGCCGCCTCAGAGGCGACGCACGTCAGCGTGCTCAGCGCCAGGACCGGCGCCTGATGGCGGCCACGGCAGGCACCCCGTCGGGCGCGGCAAGCACCCCGCCGGGCACCGCGGCCACTTCGTCTGGCACCGCGGGCACTTCACCCAGCGGCGCTGGGCCGGCCGCGGAGGTCACCGCCCTGCAGGGCGCGCTCGCGGCTGAGCACGCGGCGGTGTACGGCTACGGTGTCGTCGGCGCCGTGCTGACGGGCACCGGTAAGCCGGAGGCCGCGGACGCCGCCCGCGCCCGGGCCGACTGGCTGGCGCACCAGCTCGCGCGGGACTCGCTGGAAGCGATGCTGACCAAGCTCGGCGCGACCCCGGTGGCCGCGAGCGCGGCCTACCGGCTGCCGTTCCCCGTCACCAGCGCCGAATCGGCGCTCAGGCTTGCCGCCGCCCTGGAGAACGGCGTGACCAGGGCGTACCTCGGGGTGGTGGCGGTGAGCGACCCGGCCCTGCGCTCGTTCGGCGCCCGCGGGATGCAGACCGCGGCCGGGCGGGCGGCCGGCTGGAGCGGCACGACCCAGGCCTTCCCTGGGATGTCCTAAGCCCCGGTCAGAGCTGCAGTACGCGGGTGATCGCGGTCGCCGAGGTGTCCAGGTCGTCAGCCATCGAGATGCGCTCCGCCCAGGACCACCAGAACCACCACAGCCCGTCTTTGCCGCGGTCGGCGTAGACGTTCTCCTCGAGCGCGCGGGCGCCCGGGTTCGTGATGTAAACGCTCGGGACCCGCCCCGGCGGGGCCATGAGCCACGCCTCAAGGCCCCGGTTAGTCAGCTCTTCGGCCAGCTTGTCAAGATAGACAGTTGCCGCTGCGTGGCTTGCCTTGGCTTCCACAGAACACCACCGTCGTGACTGATCGTAGTTTCCCGGTACCGGGCGCGTACGGATCGTCTAAGGATGCCGTTACGGCGCGAGACGCGCAACGCCCAATGTGTCAATGAAAGGGTTCACCCGGGACAGGCCAAATGTGCCCTAGCTCTCATCGTATGTAACGAGAGCTCGGCGGGCAGCGGTTCGGCGTGAAAGACGGTAAGACGGGAAACCGCCCGCGTGAGCGCCACGTAAAGACGCCGGAGCCCGTACGCCTCGCCGGTCGCGATCCGGCTGGGCT
>DASYAD010000184.1:0-1882 GCA_036501515.1 Trebonia sp.
GCACTCCGCCGCGGTGCAGCTCGGCCGCGAGCCACATGCCTACCGGACCGCCGCCGACGACGGCCACGTCGTACCTCCCGGAGCTTGCCGGGCGGGCGGCCCTGCTCATCCCAGGTACGAGTAGTCGACGGCGGCGGCGATCGGGTCTGGCGCGTCCGGCGGGATCAGGCCGCTCGACAGCATCGCCTCGATAACCGCCGCGAGAGCGGCGGGCGCGGACCGAAGGTCCCGCGGGATGACCCCGTCGGCAGCCAGCGCCTCGCAGGCGCGGAGCGCGTAGCGCGGCTCGACGGACGTGCGCGCCGCGGCGATAGCCGCCGACTCCCCGACGTTGCCGCGGAACCATTCCGCCGCTTCGGCGAGCGCTTGCAGGAAGGAACGAATCAGGGTCCGCTGCGTCGAGAGGCTGACGCAGACGGCGTTCAGGGCGAATTCGTCGGTCACCGGCCCGAGGTTCGCGAAGCCGGCGTCGGCGGCCAGGTAGTCGTACGGGATCATCTGCAGCGCCGCGTCGATCGTCCCCGCCTGCAGCGCCTTCCACCGCTCGACGTGCGAGCCTTCGAGCGCGAAGTCGTAGTCGCCCGGATAGATCAGGCCCTGCGCGGCGAGCATCCGCTGGGCGACGTGCCGGGTGCCTTCTCGCAGCGACGATGTCCCGATCCTGCCGCCGCGCAGGTCATCGAACGTGCGGTGCCTGGGGAGCGCGATCATCGACAGCGGAGGGCGGTCGATGAGGCCCGCCACCACGCGAAGCGAGCCGCCGGCTACGGCGTCCGCGATGCTGCCCTCCGGCGCTGTCAGCGCGATATCAACCTCGCCTTGCCGCAGCGCGCTCGTCACGCCGTCGGTGGTGCCGAGGATCCGCTCGGTGGCGCGGAGCCCGCGGCGGTCAAGGAACCCGCGCTCCTGCGCCACCCACAGCGGGATGTTGACATAGGCCGGGGCAACCACGCCGACCGTGATTTCCTGCAAGACGCGCCTCCCTACGAGTCCGGGCGGACTCGCACATCCACCAGCACGCACTGTCCTGAGCGGGCGGCGGCGACCGCCGCGGCGAGCGCGGACGGCAGCGCCGACCGGTCGCTTACCTGCCCGACGGCATGGAAGCCTAGCGAACGGGCAAACCCCGCCATATCCGGATCGGGGTCGGAAATGGCCTGGCCGATCCAGGAGTTCCCTGTCGGCCGGTGACGTTGCCGTGCCATCCGCTCTTGGTGGACCACGTCGTTATGGAAGGAGGAGTTGTTCGCCACCACGATCAGCAGCGGCAGCCGGTAGCGCGCCGCGGTCCAGACAGCCGTCCCGCCCATCAGGAAGTCGCCGTCACCAAGGACGGCCACCGGCAGGCGCCCGCTGCCGTCAAGCGCGAGCGCGGCGCCCACCGCCATTCCCGGCCCTGAGCCGATGCCAGCACCGCCGTCCATGCCCAGGTAGTCCAGCGGATGACCTGCCTTGAGATCGGCGCCGTTCCAGCCCAGCGGGACTCTGACCAGGCACGCGGGCGAACCCGCGAGCGCGCCCCGCAGCGCGCCCGCCAGGTCGTGCATGGAAATGCCGTCACCGTCGGCCGGTGGCGCGCCAGCGCTGTCCCGGACCGCCCATTTGCTCGGCTTGACCCGCTCATCCGATTCGGCCAGCGCGCGGACCAGCAGGTCAGGGTCGGCCGGTACGGACAGGTCGACGGGCTCGTGCCCGAAGGAGTCCATGGACCAGCCGTTGCGCAGCGCGGAGTCCATCGTGGACGAGATGATCCGCGCCGAGGCCGGATGCCCGTCAGCGGCGGCCGCGGAGATGGTTCCGGCCACGTCGACCCAGCCCAGGCTGAGGATCACGTCCGCGGCGCCGATCAGCTCAGCGGCCGCGGCAGGCAGGAAGATGCCAG
>DASYAD010000185.1:0-5651 GCA_036501515.1 Trebonia sp.
CCTGATCACCCGCGCGCCCAGCCCTGACGACGAGCGCTCCACCCTGGTCGCCCTCACCGCCGCCGGCCGCGCGCGGTTCGCCCGTGTCCTGCCGGGCCACGTGCAGGTCACCAGCCAGATGCTGTTCGCGCCGCTCACCGCCGGAGACCTGCGGCAGCTGACCGACATCATGACCAGGGCACGCGACCACATGCGCGCCCAGCCGCCGCGCCCAGCCGCCGCGCTCCGCCGCCCCGCGCAAGAGCCGCCGCGCCGCGGACGAGGTGCCGGGAATGTCGCCAGCCGACGAGGACTTGTCGCTGTAGATGAACACCGAACAGAATTCACTCCCGCTGGCCGTACTGGACTTCGTCGGCATCGAGTACGGCGAGGGAGCTTCCGACTCGCTGGCCGGCGCCCTCTCCATCGCCCAGGCCATCGAGACGGCCGGGTACCGGCGTTACTGGGTATCCGAGCACCACAACATGCAGAGCCTGGCCTGCAGCGCGCCCGAGCTGCTGACCGCCTACGTCGGCGCCCAGACGTCCCGCATCCGGGTCGGCGCGGCCGGCATCATGCTGCCCAACCACGCCGCGCTCAAGGTCGCCGAGACGTTCAGGACCCTGCTCGCCATGTACCCGGGCCGGGTCGACCTGGCCCTCGGCCGAGCCCCTGGCACGGACCAGCTCACCGCGCACGTGCTGCGGCGCGGGCTGCACGGCGACCCCGGCGCGGAGTTCCCCGGGCAGGTCGCGGAGCTGCTGGCATTCCTCGGCGACGGCTTCCCGGCCGGCCACCCCTACGCCTCGCTGGTGGCGGCACCGGTTGTGCCCGACCGGCCGGAGCTGTTCATGCTCGGGTCGAGCGGCTACGGCGCGCGCTTCGCCGCCGTCAACGGGATGAACGCCGTCTTCGCCCACCACATGAGCCCCGACATCGCGTTCCAGGCTTTGCGTGAGTACCGCCGCGACTTCGACCCGCGCGAGCCGGGCGACACGCCCTACTCGGCCATGTCGGTGCTCGCCTTCGCCAGCGACGACGAGGAGGCGGTGCTCGAGTTCGAGGCGGCCTGGGCGCTGACCATGCAGAGCCTGCGGCGCGGCGAGCGCGAGCCGCTGCGGCCCGAAGCGGTGCACGAGTACGCGCAGTCGGCCGCCTTCAGGTCGGGCCGCAGGGACGACGGCCGGATGGTGACCGGCGCGCCCAAGCTGGTGGCCGAGCGCCTGCTCGAGATGAAGGAGAAGGCGCAGGCCGACGAGATCGTCGTGGTAACGCCGAGCCTCGACCGGCAGCGGCGGATCAGCAGCTACACCGCCCTCGCCGACGCCTGGCGCCGCGCTAGCTGAGGCCCGCGCTGGAGATTGACGGACTCAGGGAGATCACCAGCCTTGTGGTAGCACGGGACGGGCAGGCTCTGACACGATCGTCCTGAGCGATCAGGCAACGTCCGCCATCCAGGCGGCCGGCCCGGGGCAGACCCCGGGCCACCGCCTGAGCCAGAGGAGCACACGAGCCGCATGTACGACGTGAAGGTCACCGAAGACCTGAGCTATGCCGACGTTGACGGCCAGCGGCTGCTGGCCGATCTGTACCGGCCGGCGACCGAGCAGCCCCCGCCGGTCGTGCTGTACGTCCACGGCGGCGGCTTCGCGCGCGGCTCCCGCTCAGACAACGCGGAGGACAGGCTCGCCGCCCTCGCCGCGCACGGGGTCGCGGTCCTGTCGCTTGACTACCGGCTGGTCCCCGCGGTGCGCTTCCACATGCTGCACGAAGCGCTTGTCCGGGCCGGCGCGCAGTCCTCGCCGCTGCTCCTCGGCGGGGCCGGGCACGAAGACGCGGCCTTCGACGCGCCGGCGAACCTGGCGCTCACCGCGGGCTTCCTCTCCGCCGCCCTGCGCGCTGCCTGACCGGGCGGAGAACGCGCTGCCTGACCAGCCGCCGACGAAGGAGTGAACATGGCCGTGCAACCACCTCCGGACGAGACCGCGCCGTCGCCGGTCCCTGACCAGATGACCGCCGCGGTCGTCGACGCACCGGGTGCGAGCCCCCGGGTGTGCCCGGTCGACGTGCCGGCCAGGAAACCCGGGTTCACGCTCCTGCAGGTGCTGGCCGCGCCGGTGAACCCGCTCGACCTGCTGATCGCGTCCGGCTCGTTCCACTCGGTCCGCTACGAGCTGCCCTACGTCCCCGGCAGCGAGTGCGCGGGCGTCGTGCTGGCCTCTGACCGGTACGCGCCTGGAACCCTCGTCTACGCCGAGCCGCACGCCTCGCCAGAGTCACCCGGCGCGTTCAGCACCCACGTGGTCGTCCCGGACGAGGACGTGCTGGTCCTGCCGGACGGGGTGACGCCCGCGGAAGCCGCCGCCGTCGGCAACTCAGGCACCGCCGCCTACCTGCCGCTGATCGAGATCGCGGGGCTGCGCGCGGGGGAGACCGTGCTGATCCTCGGGGCCTCCGGGGCGGTCGGCCAGCTCGCCGTCCAGATCGCCCGCCGGCACGGAGCCGGCCGGGTCGTCGGGGTCGGCCGGGACCAGCCGGCGCTGGACCGCCTGCTCGAACTGGGCGCGGACGCCGTGGTGGCCCTGGATGCCGGCGGGGGCAGCGGCGATCTGCCCCGGCGGCTGTCCGCGGCGGCCGCGCCGGTCGATATCGTCCTCGACGGCCTTTACGGCGTCCCGCTACTGGCGGCGCTGCCGGCTTGCGCAGCGCGGGCGCGGGTGGTCAACATCGGCAACCTGGCCGGCCCCGTCGCGCAGCTGCCGGCCGGCTTGCTGCGCGGCAAGCAGCTGACGGTGACCGGCTTCGCCGGCCTGCTCATCCCGCTGCGCGAGAAACGAGCCGGCCTCGAGTGGCTGTGGGCCGGGCTGGCCCGCGGGGAGCTCCGCATCGACATCAGGACCTTCTCCCTCGACGAGTTGCCGGCCGCCTGGACCGCCCAGGCGGCCTCCCCGCACGCCAAGTGCGTCGTCCTGCCCCACGGGGGCCAGCCCCGCCCGTCCCGACTCACCACGCCGGAGTGACCATGCCGCAGACACCCGCCCGCCCCGAGACCGCCGCACCGTCAGCCGGCCGGCAGGCCACCGCGCCGGACAACCTCGGCGCGGACCGTATCACCGCGACCGTGCTGTCCCAGATCCACGCGCCCGACCCGCGGACCGGCCAGCTCGCCGCCTCGCTGGTTTCCCACGTGCACGAGTTCATCCGCGAGAACCAGGTGACCTGGGACGAGTGGATGGCCGGCCTCGACTTCCTGACCCGCGTCGGGCACTGGACGACCGAGTCCCGCAACGAGTTCATCCTCATGTCGGACACCTCCGGCTGCTCCACCCTGGTCGACGCGCTCAACAACCCGGGCCCGCCCAACATGACACCGTCGACCGTCGAAGGTCCCTTCCACTCGGCCGCCCCGGCCCGGCAGATGGGCGACATCATCGCCACCGATGAGCAGTGGCAGCGCGGCGACCAGACCCTCATGCACGGCCGGGTGCTCGACCCGAGCGGTACCCCGGTCGCAGGTGCCCGCATCGACATCTGGCAGGCCGACCAGGCCGGCCTCTACGACGTGCAGGACGGGCAGATGCGGCCCGGTGACCTGCGCGCCCTTTTGACCACCGGCGCCGACGGCCGCTACTGGTTCCGCACGGTCAAGCCGTGCAGCTACCCGGTCCCCGCCGACGGCCCAGGCGGCGAATGGCTGCGGGCCACCGGCCGGCAGCCGATGCGCCCGGCCCACGTCCACGCCCGGGTTGAAGCCGACGGCTGCCGACCGCTGATCACCCACCTGTTCGTGGCAGGTGACCCCTACCTCGACAAGGACGCCGCCTTCGGCGTCCGCAACGGCCTCGTCCTCGACTTCCCCGTCCAAGACGACCCGGCCGAGATCGCCGCCAACGGCATGCCAGGCCGCTACTTCGACGTCTCCTACGACCTCGTCCTCGTACCGTCCGACTGGACCCCGGCTGCCTCCTGACACCCGCCGCCGCGCCGCTGCCGTCTCGCGCTACCACCACCCGGCCGTACGCACTACC
This sequence comes from Trebonia sp., assembly GCA_036501515.1. Taxonomy (GTDB): domain Bacteria; phylum Actinomycetota; class Actinomycetes; order Streptosporangiales; family Streptosporangiaceae; genus Trebonia. The sequence continues at coordinate 4,008 of DASYAD010000185.1, forward strand.
GCCGGCCGCACCACCACCGCCTGTTGCACCACCACCGTCGGCCGCAGCACCACCGCCCGTCGCAGCACCGCCGTCGGCCGCACCACCGCCGCCCGTCGCACCACCGCCGTCGGCCGCAGCACCGCCGTCGGTCGCAGCACCGCCGTCGGTCGCAGCACCGCCGCCGGTCGCAGCACCGCCGTCGGTCGCACCGTTGCCGCCCGTTGTACCACCACCGCTCACACCACGAGGCAACGCCGACCCAGCCGCCGCGCCCGCCGACTCCCGCACCATCGGGAACGCCAACACCGCCGCAGTGGCTGCCAGCGGCGGCAACGGCCCGCAGACTCGGCATTACCACAGGCAGAACAAAAGATCTTGGATCTTTTTCGTGCCCTGGTACATGTTAATTTCCACTTAGACAAAAGTTTCCACAACGATATCCCGACCAGTCACGTTAGCCTCTCTGGAAGCGCTGGGTGCTGGGTGCTGGGTGCCGGGTGCCGGGTGCCGGTGCCGGGCGCTGGGCGCTGGGCCTGCGGCCGGGTCGCCTGTTCGCGAGCTAGACGCGCTTCCAGGCCCACAGGAGGAAGCCGGTGAATGCCAGCGAGGCGCCGAAGAGCGTCGCGCCTGACCACCCGTACGAACCCTGCAGCGCGCCCGCGATTGCGGAGCCGGCCGCGCCGCCGAGGAACGCGCTGCCCATGTAGACGGTGTTCAGCCGGGCCCGGGCGTCGGGCCTGAGCCGGTAGATAGCCCGCTGGCTAAGGATCTGGTTGCTGGTCATGCCGATGTCGAGCAGGATCGCGGCCAGCCCGAGCAGGATCACGCTGCCGGAGCCGAGGTCGGCCAGGACCAGGGCAGCAGGCACGAGCAGGAGAGCGGCGCCGGTCGCGTAACGGTCGGCGCCGCGGTCGGCCAGTCGTCCGACCACCGGCGCGGCGGTCACCCCGACGGCGCCGACGAGCGCGAACAGCCCGATCTCGGCCTGGTTGAAGCCGTGATGGCGGGACAGCTCGTAGGCGATCGAGGTCCAGTAGGCGCTGAACGCGGCGAACACGATGCCCTGCCGCAGCGACCGCTGGCGCAGCACCGGCTCGTCCCTGACCAGGGCGGCGACCGAGGTCATGAGCGTGACGTAGCCGGCCGTGTGGTCCGGTGGCCTGGCTGGCAGCAGCCGGTAGAGCGCGACGGCGGTGACCAGCATGAGCCCGCACGAGATGAAGAAGATCGCCCGCCAGCCCCAGGCGGCCGCGACCAGACTGGACAGCGTCCTGGCGAGCAGTACGCCGAGCAGCAGGCCGCTGTTCAGCCGTCCCATGACCCGGCCGCGGCTGGCTTCCGGCGTCAGGTGGGCGCCGAACGGTATGAGGATCTGCGCGACCACCGACGTGACGCCGATGACCACGGAAGCGATCAGGAAGACGCTGAGGCCCGGCGCCGAGCCTGCCAGCGCGAGGGCCCCCGCCGTCACCGCCAGCATGACGGCCGTGAGCTTGCGGTTCTCGAACAGGTCGCCAAGCGGCAGCAGCAGGAACAAGCCGGCCGCGTAACCGATCTGGGTCACGGTCACCACCACTGTGACAGCGCCCTCACTGGTGCCGAACGAGCCGGCCAGCAGGTTGAGCAGCGGCTGGGCGTAGTAGATGTTGGCGACTGCCAGCC
>DASYAD010000186.1:0-23348 GCA_036501515.1 Trebonia sp.
CGGGCAGACGGACCAGGGCCAGCCGTATTACGAGCCCGGCTACGAAGGCCCGCCGCGCTACCTGGGCGCGCCGCGAAGCAGCGGAACCGGCCCGATGCCGCGCGCGACAGGGCCCATGCCACGGGCGACCGGCCCGATGCCACGGGCGACCGGCCCGATGCCCGCGGCCGGCCGGGGCCCGCTGCCGCCGCACCCGAGCGGGCCGCTGCCGCGCGTTCCCAACTCCACCGGGCCGATGCCCCGCAGCGGTACCGGTCCGATGCAGCGCCCGCCGACGGGGCCGCAGCCGCAGTACGGCGGCGGCCGTCAGCAGAGCTGGGACGGCCCGCAGCAGGGGTGGGACGACCGCCAGCAGGACTGGGACGACCCGCGGCACTGGGACGACGGCCGGCCGCGGAACTGGCAAACCGGACCGCAGCCGCGGACGGCGACCGGGCCCGTGTCATGGCCGGGAGACGACCCGCGCCCGCGCGGCGGTACCGGGCCGATGCCGGGCGCGGGCGGCTCCCGTCCCCGCCCCGGGCCGCGTGGCGGCGGCGCGATGCCGCCGCCGGCCGGACCGGGCGGCGGATGGCAGGGCGGTCAGGGCGGGCCTGAAGCCAGTCACGACGACAGCGGCTGGTATCCAGGCGAGCCGCCGTGGGACGGCGTCTTCCACGAGACGGACCCAGACCTCAGATATCGCGAGCCCGGGCCGGGCATGCCCGGCTACCGAGGACCCAGAGACAACCGGTACCGCGGGGATAGGTGAGGATGAACCCCAGCAACGCGACCGAGCTTGACGTCCCCACGATCATGCGAATCGGCGCGGCCCGGATGACGGCCGGCCTTGACCGCATGGGACGGCTCGACCTGCCCGCGCACGCGGAGATCTTCGGCCCGCTGCCCCGCATGTCCGCGCAGCAGCTGATCGAAGCCGCCGCGCAGGTCGACCTGCGCGGCCAGGGCGGCGCCGCGTTCCCGTTCGCGCGCAAGCTCAAGGCCGTCGTCGACGCGGCGAAGAAGACCGGGCAGCCTGCCGTCGTCGTGGTGAACGGCACCGAGGGCGAGCCCGGCTCCTTCAAGGACAAGATGCTGATGATCAGATCGCCGTACCTGATCCTCAGCGGTGCGGCCCTGGTCGCCGAGGCGCTCGAGGCGGAAGAGGTCATCATCGGGGTGACGGGCAACGAGCTCGCCAACCGGTCGATCGAAGCCGCGATCGCCGCCGAGCCAGGGCTGCGCGCGCTGGTGCGCGTGGTTCAGCAGCCGGAGCGCTTCATATCCGGGGAGTCCGGCGCGCTGGTCCGCGGCATCAACGGCAAGAAGCCGGTGCCGCCAGGCCGCAAGACCCTGGCGGCGGAGAAGGGCGTCGACGACCTGCCGACCCTGCTCTCCAACGCGTCGACGTTCGCGCAGATCGCCGTGCTGGCGCTGCTCGGCCCTGAGCGGTTCGCCTCGGTCGGCCTGCCCGAGGAGCCGGGTACCGTGCTGCTCAGCGTCAGCGGGTCCGCCAAGCGGCCGGCCGTGGTGGAATGCCCGACGGGCGTGCCGCTCGGCGCGGTGCTTGACATCTGCCAGGCTCCCGCGGGCGACGGGGTGCTCGTCGGCGGGTACCACGGGATGTGGCTGGACGCCGAGACGGCGTACCAGGTCCCGGTCGGCCGGGAGGGACTCGCCTCAGCCGGCGGCACGTTCGGCTCCGGCATCGTGCTGCCGCTCGGTGACGGCACCTGCCCCCTCGGCGAGGTTTCGCGGGTGGCCAGCTACCTGGCGGGCGAGTCGGCCGGCCAGTGCGGTCCGTGCAAGCTGGGGCTGCCGTCGATCGCCCGCGCGCTGGCGTCGATCGTCGACGGCTCAGGCGGCATCGAGGCGCTCGACGTGGCCCGCCGGGCCGCGGCGGCGGTGAACGGCCGCGGCGCCTGCTCCCACCCCGACGGCACCACCCGGTTCGTGCTGTCGGCACTCGAGGTCTTCACCGAGGACCTGGCGGCCCACGTCTTCCACTCGACCTGCGGCCGGCCCGTCCGCGGCATCCTGCCGCTGCCGGAGGGCCCGGAGACGGCCGACGCCAAGCAGCTCATGGTGGACTGGGTGCGGTGCGAGGGGCACGGCCTGTGCGCGCACCTGCTGCCGGAGCTCATCCACCTGGACAGGACCGGCTTCCCGGTGATCCTGCCGATCCCGGTGCCGCCGTGGCTGGAGAAGGACGCGCAGCAGGCGGTGCAGATGTGCCCCGCGCTGGCGCTGCGCCTGGACACCGACCCGAAGAAGCGCGGCGGCGGCAAGGGCGGCCCGAAGACTCCGCCGATTCCGATCGCCGCGCCGACAGCAAGGCCCGGCCTGCTCGGCGGTCCCAAGTCGATCACCGCGGGCTAGCGCCCCCGGTCAGATCACGGCCGGCTGGCGTTCCGCGCCCAGCCAGGCCCGACTAGCACCCAGCGGTTAGCCGGCGCCGGCTAACCGCAGGCTGCGGTCGCCTAGTACCACGGCCAGTTCCTTGTCGAGTTCGGCGAACATGAGGCGCAGCCGGTACTCCGCCGTCCGGTCCGGCCTGCGGCGGAAATGCCCGCTTACGGTGAGGGCCGTCCTGTCGCAGAAGGCACGCGGGCTGGCCTGCGCCAGCCGGGCGAAAAAAGGAACGACGGCGGCGAGCAGCGTGAAGCTCGCGCCGCGGGAAACACAAAGCGGATGCCGTGGCACGGCGGCAGTCCTCCTTCAGTGCTCCGGCCGTAGCGGGCGGCCGGAGGTGTAAGGGACGGTGGCGCACCAGCCAATTAGCTGGTCGGCGTTTCACTTTCCCTAACATGAGGGACGCGCAATCCGCCTATCCGGATTACACCGTTAACCATTCTCCCGGATTTTATTGGTCGTTCTGTGATCTGCCGCAGAACCAGACAGCTGTCAACGTCCCCGGAGCTCACATGGGCACGAATTCGCTCAGCTCAGGCTGGCCGCCCGGGCGCCGCGGCCGGGCTCGCCGCCGGGCGGCGATGAGGCGGCGGCGCGGCGGGCCGGCTAGTACGGGGAGGGCTGGTTGCGGATCACCGTGAGGCTGACGATCTTCCCGTCGCGGACGTTGAAGTAGTCCGACATGATCAGTTCGGCCGGGAGACCGGTCTTGTCGTAGGTGCCGTCGTAGCGTGACCGGACGATCGTCTGCCCGTAGTGATCGACGACTTCGCGCACCTCCATCGTGACGTGGTCGCCGGCCATCTCCTTCTCGGCCCAGCGCCGGATGGCACCGATCCCGTTGATCTCCCGGCGCGCGTCGTTGACGTAAGCGTCGGTGGCGAAGACGGCGACCATGCCGTCGACGTCGAAGGCGTTGACCGCGGCCAGGTAGCCGGCGACGACGGGAGGCAGGGGAGTGGTCATGATCTTGCTCCTTCTGTGGCGGCGGCCCGGTTGACCGCCTGCACTTGCAGCCTCGCTGGTGCTCTTGCTGTAGGTGCAAGACCCGGAGCGCCGCTTGTATCTCCCCTGGGGGGAGATCTGATACTGGGGGCATGCCGTCATCGCTCGCGATCGGGGATTTCTCGCGCGCCACGCACCTGAACATCAAGACGCTGCGCCACTATCACCGCATTGGCCTGCTTGAACCCGCGCACGTCGACCCTGACACCGGGCACCGCCGCTACGGCACCGACCAGATCCCGGTCGCCCAGGTCATCAAGCGGTTCCGGTCCCTTGACATGCCGCTTGAAGAGATCCACGCGGTCATCGCCACCCCGGACCTGGCCGCCCGCAACGCGCTGATCGCCGGGCACTTGCGGCGCCTTGAGCTGACCCTGGAGCGGACCAGGGAGGCGGCCGCGTCGCTGCGCGACCTGCTCGAGCCGCCAGCCGGTGCCGCGCCAGTAGTCATCGAACATCGCCGGCTGGCCGCCACGCCGGCTGCCGCCGTGACCGAGATCATCGATGTCAGGGACGCCAGCGGCTGGTACCAGGGCGCCCTGGGCGAGCTGTACGCCCTGCTGGCGGCCCAGAAGGTGACCCCGGCCGGCCCCGGGGGCGCGATCTACGCGAACGACCTGTTCTCCCGTGCGCGCGGGCAGGCCACCGTGTTCGTTCCCTGTGCCGCCACGGTGCGGCCGACCGGGCGGGTCGACGGACTTGTGGTCCCGCAGGCCGAGCTGGCGGTTACCACCCACCGCGGTGCGCACGACAACGTCGACCTCGCCTACGGCGCGCTCGCCGCCTACGTCACCGACCATGCCCTGGGCGTGGAAGGCCCTATCCGCGAGTACTACGTGGTCGGCCCGCACGAGACGGCGGACGAGGGTCAGTGGCGCACCGAGATCGGCTGGCCCATCTTTCACACCGGGCGGCGGGGCTAAAAAGAAAACCGCAGGTCACCGAGAAACGGTGACTTGCGGTTTCGCAGCGTCGGGGTGACAGGATTTGAACCTGCGGCCTCTTCGTCCCGAACGAAGCGCGCTACCAAGCTGCGCCACACCCCGCTGCAGAGGTTCCTGCGTGAAGAACCTCCGTTAGTTTAGCGGATAACTGGACCGTCTCGCGCACGCTCAGCCGGATCTCGGGGTGAGCGTGAGCAGCGTCGCTTCCGGGCGGCAGGCGAACCTGGCCGGAGCCCACGGCGACGTGCCAAGGCCGGCCGAGACGTGCAGCCACGCCGTCTTGCCGTTGTCCGGTGCTACCTGGGGGTGCATGGACAGGCCGCGCACCCGGGGCCGGTCGATGCCGCAGTTGGTGACCAGGGCACCGTACCCGGGCACGCGCAGCTGACCGCCGTGCGTGTGGCCTGCCAGCAGGAGGTCGTAGCCGTCGGCGGCGAAGCGGTCCATGACGGCGGGCTCAGGCGAGTGCAGCACGCCGAGGCGCAGTCCGGCCCGCGCGGGGGCCGCTCCCGCGATCAGGTCGTAGCGGTCACGGTCGGCGTGCGGGTCGTGCACGCCCGCGAGCGCGATATCGAGGCCGTTGACGGTCAGCTGGCCGCGCCGGTTGTTCAGGTCGAGCCAGCCGGCCGCGGCGAGTTCGCCGCCGAGCTTCTCCCAGGGCAGGTCGGGCTCGTCGCGGTGGTGATCGCCGGCGCTCGTGCGCCACAGGTACCTGGCCGGGTTCTTCGGCTTGGGCGAGTACAGGTCGTTGGAGCCGTAGACGAACGCGCCTGGCACGTCGAGCAGCGGGCCGAGGGCGTCCAGCAGCGGGCTGATCGCCTCGGGCGACGCGATCGAGTCGCCCGTGTTCACCACCAGGTCGGGCTGGAGCGAGGCCAGCGACCTGACGAACGCCATCAGCCGGTGGCGCCCTGGTGTCAGGTGGATGTCGGATATGTGCAGCACCCGCAGCGGCTCCGCGGACGGCGGCAGCACCGGAATCTCCAGCTGGCGCAGCTCGAACCAGTTCCGCTCGATCACTGAGGCGTAGCCGATGACCGCGGCGCCCGAGAGGGCCGCCAGTGAGGTGATAGTTCGCGCTCGCACCCTCTCATGGTGCCATGCGGCTGATGGTGCGCGGTCCGTATTGAACCGCCTGCGGCCCGTGGCGCGGTTTATTGGCGGGTGCCGCGCGGGGTCATCGGGCACGATAGGGGGTGTGAACGAACTCAAGGAACGGCTCCGGGCTGACCTGACCGACGCGATGCGGGCACGGGACCAGGTGAAGCTGCGCACGCTGCGGATGGCGCTCTCCTCGATCACCAACGAGGAGGTCTCCGGTTCGTCGTCGCACGAGCTGTCGGACGAAGACGTGCTCAAGGTGCTCACCCGCGAGGCCAAGAAGCGCCGGGAGGCGGCGGAGGCCTTCGCCGCGGCAGGACGGGCCGCGCAGGCGGAGGCCGAGCGGGCCGAGGGCGACGTGCTGGCGGGCTACCTGCCCGCGCAGCTTTCCGACGAGGACCTCGCGGCCCTGGTGACCGCGGCGATCGCGGAGACGGGAGCGACCGGGATGCCTGGAATGGGCAAGGCGATGAAGGTGCTCACGCCCCGGGTGGCGGGGCGGGCGGACGGCGCGCGGGTCGCGGCCGAGGTCCGCCGCCAGCTCGGCGCGGGCTGAAACCGCGCCAGCCCGGCGCGGCCGCTGCGGTCGCGCCGGGCTGGCCGTGAGCTGAGTTAACGGCCGGGCTACGGGCCCGCCGACGGGTCAGTGACGGGCGACGTCGACACGAGCGGCAGGAAGCCGTTGCCGCCGCCTCCGCCGTTGCCGCCGCCGTTACCGCCCCCGGTGGTCCCGGTCCCGGTCCCGGTGTTGCCGGTTCCGGTGTTGCCGTTGCCCTTGCCGCCCTTGGTCTTCTTCTTGGCCGGCTGCTTGACGGCCTGGCCGTTGCCCGCGTTCCACAGTGCGCTGCCGGCCGGGACCGCCTGGAAGTCCTCCGAGCCCTTCAGGTTGGCGTGGTCGAAGGTCATGTGCCAGACCGTCCCTGGTGCCTGGGCGCCGAACATTGGCGACGGGCAGTTCTCGCCTCCGTATTCGAGCTGGTAGCAGGCGCTCTCGCCCGTCATCGTGTCGGTTGTCGGCGAGGTCGGGTTGAACACCGAGACGTAGCCGGCCAACTTGGTGGTGTAGCCCGCGAAGGCGGCGAACGGGGTGCCGGCGTGGTTCGCCACGTTGGAGGTCCCGGTCTTGCCCGCCGCCTGGTAGTCGGACAGTTCCAGGCCCGCACCGGTCCCGGTGGTAAGCACACCCTGCAGGATGTAGTTCACCGCCTGAGCGGTCCTGAGCGGGATCGCACGGTGGCAGCCGGCCGACGGCACCGGCAGCGAGTGGCCGTCGTCGTCGATGATCTTGGTGAGCACGACCGGGCTGCAGTAGATCCCGTTGGCGGCGGGGGCCGCGTAGGCGGCGGCCATCGACATCGGCGAGACGTTCACCACGCCCAGGGTGAAGGAGGGCAGGTCGTCCGCCGGGTACTGGTTGCCGTCCTTGGCGAACAGCGACTTGCCGTCCGCGCGGGTCACGCCGAGGCTGGCCGCGGTCTTGACCGTGTCGCAGAGGCCGACCTTCTGCTCCAGGTGGGCGAAGAAGACGTTGATCGACTGGGTGGTCCCGGTATAGAGGGAGTCGGTGGTGGTGCCGGCGCCCTCAGAGTTCGCCACCTGGAACGAGCTGGTCGGATCGCCCGCGCAGTTGGTATAGCCGGTGAGCGTCTGGTTGCCGGGGACGGTGAGCTGGAAGCCGAAGTTCACGCCCTTGTTGATGGCGGTGATCAGGGTGAACAGCTTGGACGACGATCCGGTCTGTACGCCCTGCCCGCCGCCGTACTGGCTGTTGACCGCGTAGTCGACCTCGGTCTCCCCCGGGCCGGTGCCGTACGGCCGGTCCTCGGCGATCGCGAGCACCTTGCCGGTACCCGGCTGGATGAGAACTTCGGTGGCGGCGTTGTGGGCCGGGTTGTAGGTCTTCGAACTCGACGGCAGTACGTGGTCGACCGCATTGGTCGCCGAGGCCTGGTCCTTCTCGCTGACGGTGGTGTAGATCTTGAGGCCGCCGGTGGCGACCAGCTTCGCGCGCGCCTGGGTGGTCGTCCCGAGCTGGGAGTCGAGCAGCAGCGTGTGCATTACGTAGTCGCAGAAGAAGGCCTGGTTCCCGACCGAGCTGTCGATGCAGCCGTTCGGGGCGCTGGTCGAGTGGAGCACCAGCTTCTGCGCCTCGAGCGTGTGCAGGCTGGCTGCGGTGAGCGCCTTCGGGTTGGTCGCGGTGATCCGGGCGAGCACCGTGTTGCGCCGTTCGACCGACGCCGCAGGGTTGAACTGCGGGTCGTACTCCGACGGGTTCTCCACGATGCCGGCCAGCGTGGCCGCCTGCAGCATGGTGAGCTTCGCGGCGGTGGTGTTGAAGTACGTCTCGGCCGCGGCCTCGATGCCCCAGGCGCCACTGCCGTAGTACGAGTCGTTCAGGTAGCCCGCGAGGATCTGCTGCTTGGACATGGTGTGCGCGACCTGGACGGCCATCCGCAGCTGGTCGATCTTGCGGGACATGGTGTCGGCGGCCGCCGCCTTCTGGGCCGCTAGGTCGTCGAGCGACTGCAGGATGACCACGTTCTTCACGTACTGCTGCTCGAGAGTGGAGCCGCCCTGGACCGGCTTGTGCTCGAGGTCGTTGACCAGCGCCCGCAGGGTGCCCTTCACGTCGAGCGCGCCGTGCTGCCAGAAGCGGTCGTCCTCGATCGCGACGATGGCGGTCAGCATGGCCGGCGAGATCTGGTCGTAGTCGACCGGCTGCCGGTTGATGCCGCTGTACTTCATGCCCGTGCCGAGGTCCACCCCGTACACGTAGGTCATCAGCTTGCCGCTGCTGTCGTAGATGGCCGACCGCTGCGGGAGGCTCGACGCGTCCACCGACAGAGTGGTGAACTTGTCGGCCGAGTTCCTGACCAGGATCCCGCTCGCCGCCACCACAGGCAGCGCCATCGCTGCCACGAGCACGCCACCGAGCACCGCCATCAGGATGAGGCGGCCGGTCGAGTTGGTCTTGCCGGCTATCCAGTTCCAGAGCTGCACGCGTCACAGCGTACGCGGGCGAGTACGGTACTGCCGGCAGCGAGGTCGGCTGCGAGTCAACAACCTGGCGTTTTCGTCACTCGGGGTGCCCGCTCGACCGGGAAATGACTACGGCCCGACCTGTACATAGCCCATCAGGACTATCTCTGAAATGACCATACCGGGGTCTTGGCAGGGATACCCCGACTTCCGTAAGTTCCTTTATCACGAACCGATAACCGTGACTGGGTGGCCGCACACCCTCACGGGACACGCAATCCGTCATCGCAGACCGCCCGGGGACACGTGTGCCCGGCGATCAAGAGGAGTTGGGCACATGTGGATCACCGACTGGACCACACGCGCCGCCTGCAAGGGAACCGACCCTGACGAGCTGTTCGTCCAGGGTGCAGCCCAAAACCGCGCCAAACTCATTTGCCGGGGTTGCCCGGTACGTACCGAGTGCCTTGCGGACGCACTCGACAACGGCATTGAGTTCGGCGTCTGGGGCGGAATGACCGAACGCGAGCGCCGCGCTCTGCTGCGCCGCAGGCCCGACGTGGAGTCGTGGCGCGAACTGCTCGAGCGGGCCCGTGACCGCTACGAGCGCCAGGGCATCGACGAGCTTGTCGCGAGTGCCTGACCCCAGGCACCCCTAAGCCTGGGTTCCCCCTCCGGCACGCTGGTAGCCGGGTCGGCAATGGCGCCGGCCGAAACCAGATCCCTCAGCCAGTGGCCCCTCTCGCCGGCCGCCTTTGTCCTGCAGCCCTGCGCGGCTGCCCCACCAGGACGGGCGGCTCAGGCGAATGTTTCGCCGATGCGGCGCAGGCCGGCGAGGTCGTGCACATCTTCAGGCAGCGCAGGTACCTCAACGACGGGCACCGCCGGGTGCACCGACCTGAATGACCCGGCTACCCGGCGTTCCCGCTCGCCCAGGCTCATCCGTTCGGCGTGCAGTCGCAGCGCCGCGGCTGTCAGCGCGGCCGGGTTGCCGCCCGGTGAGTCAGCCGCGCCGTCCCCGGCGGGGTAGGCAGTCTCCAGCGTCTCCGCCGCGGCCAGCGAGCGGGCCGCGGTCAGGCGGCTGGCGCCCGCCGTGTGCATGCGGTTCAGTATCAGCCCGGCCAGCGGCATCCGCTCTTCCGCCAGGCGCTCGGTGAAGTACGACGCCTCGCGCAGCGCGTCCGGCTCCGGCGTGGCGATCACCAGGAACGACGTCCCCGGTGCCTGCAGAAGCCGGTAGGTGGCGTCGGCGCGTTCGCGGAAGCCGCCGAACATCGTGTCGAAGGCCGTGATGAACGTCTGGGCGTCCCGCAGGACCTGACCGCCGAGCAGTTTCGTCAGCGCTCCTGTCATCACCGAGAACCCGGCGTTGAGCACCCGGCCGAACGGCCGTCCCGCCTTCACCGGGGCGATGAGCACCTTGATCAGCCGTCCGTCGAGAAAGCGGCCGAGCCGCTCGGGCGCGTCGAGGAAGTCGAGCGCCGACCGGCTCGGCGGCGTGTCCACGACGATCAGGTCCCACTCGTCCGAGCGCCGGAGCTGCCCGAGCTTCTCCATCGCCATGTACTCCTGGGTGCCGGCGAAACTCGAGGAAAGCGACTGGTAGAACGGGTTGGCCAGGATCTGCGCGGCCCGGGCCGGGTCGGAGTGCGCCTCGACGATCTCGTCAAACGTCCGCTTCATGTCGAGCATCATCGCGTGCAGGCTGCCGCCTGCCTCTTCGTCGGTGCCCTCGACGAGGCGCGGGGTGTTGTCGAGCGAGCTGAGCCCCATTGACTGCGCTAGCCGCCTGGCCGGGTCGACGGTGAGCACGCAGACCTGCCGGCCCCGCTCCGCTGCCCGCAGCCCGATCGCGGCGGCCGTGGTCGTCTTGCCGACCCCGCCCGAGCCGCAGCAGACGATGATCCTGGTGCGCCGGTCGTCGAGGATCCTGTCGATGTCCAGGCGCGGGTTCACTGTGCTCTCCTACGGCGGCGGCTCATGCGGCTCCCTGGTCGCGCAGCTCGGCGGCCAGCTTGTGCAGCGCGGCCAGGTCGATACCCTCGGCGATCAGCGGCAGCTCGTAGAGGGGCTGGCCGGCCGCTTCGAGTTCGGTGCGCTCGCGGTCAGCGAGCTCGATGTGCCGCGCGTGCTCGCTGATCTCCCCGGCCAGCGCGGCGGCGAGGGCCTCGGTGTCGTACAGCCCGGCCTCCCCGAGCGCGGCCGCCATGGCGGTCAGGTCCGGCTGGGCCTTCAGCTCCTGCCTGCTCAGCACCGCCGGGCGGGCCATGTTGACGATGATGCCGCCGACCTGCATGCCGGAGATCGACCTGAGCTCCGCGATCCCGTCGAGGGTCTCCTGTACGGGCATCTCCTCGAGCGTGCAGACGAAGTGCACGGCGGTCTGCGGCGACTTGATCACGTTGGCCACCGAGTCCGCGTGCGCACGGACCGGGCCGACCTTGGCCAGGCCGGACACTTCGGCCGAGACGTTCAGGAACCGGCCGATCCGGCCGGTAGGCGGCGCGTCGAGCACCACCGCGTCGTAGCTGAAGCCGCTGGCCGAGCCCGGCTGCCTGCGCCGGGTCGCCTCGGTGGCCTTGCCGGTGACCAGGACGTCCGCCAGTCCCGGTGCGATCGTCGTCGCGAAGTCCACCATGCCGAGCCGGTTCAGTGCGACGCCGGCGCTGCGCATGCCGTAAAACATCTGCAGGTAGTCGAGCAGCGCGCCCTCGGGGTCGATCGCGAGTGCGTACACGTCGCCGGGCTCGCGGCCGTCGCGGGCCTCGCCCGGGCCGATGGCGATCTTGCGCTCCGCGTAGGGGAGCGGCGGCCGGTCGAACAGCCGGGCGATGCCCTGCCTGCCCTCTGCCTCGATCAGCAGCACCTTCCGGCCGGCGTGCGCCAGGGCCAGTGCCAGGGCGCCGGCCACCGTCGTTTTACCGGTGCCGCCCTTGCCCGTCACGACATGCAGGCGCACGCCGTCCCAGTCCGTGTCCCTCGCCGTCATGTGCTGCCCCTGATGTCCAGCGCTTTGCCGTTCACTTCAAGTGAGGCTATCTCCGCTCGCGGACTGGCATGGGCAACCCGTTACCAGGTAGCTGGGTTTGATCATTACGCTCGCTGGACAACCCGGACTAGGCTGAAATCAGGCCCTTGCGGTTGCCGCTAATGAGGAGGCGCATTCAGCGTGGGTGTTCTGATTCTCGTCATCGTGCTTTTGGTGGTCGCGGGCATCGCGGCGGTCAGCCGGTCGGTGAAGGTGGTGCAGCAGTACGAGAAGGGCGTGCTGTACCGCTTCGGCCGGGTGCAGCCGGAGGTGCTCGAGCCTGGCCTGCACTTCATCAGGGCGGTGGGCGACCGCCTGCAGAAGGTGAACATGCAGATCATCGCCATGACCGTGCCCGCACAGGAAGGCATCACGCGGGACAACGTGTCGGTACGGGTCGACGCCGTGGTGTACTTCCGGGTGGTCGAGCCGATCAAGGCGACCGTCAACGTGCAGAACTACATGAACGCGATCTCCCAGCAGGCGCAGACCTCGCTGCGGTCGATCATCGGCCAGTCGGAGATGGATCAGCTGCTGGCCGAGCGGGAGACGGTCAACCGGGAGCTACGTCGCATCATCGACGAGCCGACAGAAGAGCCGTGGGGCATCAGGGTCGAGCGCGTGGAGATCAAGGACGTCTCGCTCCCCGAGGGCATGAAGCGCTCCATGTCGAGGCAGGCGGAGGCCGAGCGGGAACGCCGCGCCCGCATCATCACCGCCGACGGCGAGTACCAGGCGTCCAAGCGGCTCGCGGCGGCCGCCGCGGTCATGGCCAAGGACCCGGCCGCACTCCAGCTGCGGCTGCTCCAGACCGTGGTCGAGGTGGCGGGCGAGAAGAACAGCACGCTGGTCATGCCCGTTCCCGTCGAGCTGCTGCGGTTCTTCGAGAAGATGGCGCCCGGGCCGACGGCGCCGACCGGTTCGACCGCTCTGGCCGACGCGGAGGCGCAGGACCTGGGCGACGCCGAGGTGGCGGCGGCCGAGGCGGCCATCTCGCACAGCGTCGCGCCGGGTACCGCTCCCGTGCCCGCACTCGGCGGGGCGGACGTACCGCCGGTGCCTGAGGTCCCCGGGGTGCCTGAGGTCCCCGACGTCCCCGGAATCGAGGCAGCCGGGGAAGTCCCGGTGAACGAGCCCTCTGTCACCGACCATTAGGGTGATCGGCATGACGAAGTGGGAGTACGTGACCGTGCCGCTGCTGACGCACGCGACCAAGCAGATCCTGGACAACTGGGGCGACGAGGGCTACGAGCTTGTCTCGGTGGTTCCCGGCGCCAACGCCGAGCAGCTTGTCGCCTACCTGAAGCGGCCGAAGGATGCCTGAGGCCGGGCACTCAGCCCGGCTGGCGGCGCTCGGCCTGACGCTGCCCCCGGTCGCCGCGCCCGTGGCGGCCTACGTGCCTGCCGTCCGCACCGGGAACTACGTGTACACCTCGGGGCAGCTGCCGCTGGCGGACGGGAAGCTTCAGGGCACGGGCAAGGTGGGCGACGGGATGGCGCCTGACCAGGCGGCCGCGCTGGCCCGCACGGCCGCGCTCAACGCGCTGGCGGCGGTCGCGAGCGTGGCGGGCGGTCTCGACTCCGTGGTGCGGGTGGTCAAGGTCACCTGTTTCGTCGCCAGCGCGCCCGCGTTCACGGGCCAGGCGCAGGTCGCCAACGGCGCCAGCGAGCTGCTGATCGAAGTGCTCGGTGACGCCGGGCGGCACGCCCGCAGCGCGGTCGGTACGGCGGTGCTGCCGCTCGACTCTCCTGTCGAGGTCGAGCTCATCGCCGAAGTCGCGTAGCGCGGGCAGCGTGCGGATACGAGTGGGCCGGGCCGGCGGCAAGCTGGCCGCGCAGCTGGGCGAGATCGCGGCCGGACGGTCGGCCGTCCCCGAGCCGCGCGACGCGGCCACGGTCGTGGTCATCAGGCCGGCTGGCGACGGGCCCGCGGGTAACGGCCAGGCCGGGGCCGGGCCCGGCCTCGAGGCGCTGATGCTGCGCCGCACCGCCGCCATGAAGTTCGCGCCTGGTGCCTACGTGTTCCCCGGCGGCTCGGTGGACCAGGGCGATTACAGCGCCGACATCGGCTGGCACGGGCCGTCGCCCGCGGAGTTCGGTGCCAGGCTCGGCGCGCCCGCCGAGGTCGCCCGTGCACTGGTCTGCGCGGCGGTGCGGGAGACGTTCGAGGAGTCCGGCCTGCTGCTGGCCGGGGCGCCGGGCGGCGGCCCGCTGACCGGGCTGGCCGAGCGGTCAGAGCCGCCTTCATGGGCAGCCGACCGGCTGGCGCTTGCCTCGGGCGTGCTGAGCCTGGCCGAGCTGCTCAACCGGCGCGGCCTGGTCGTCCGGGCCGACCTGCTTGTTCCCTGGGCCCGGTGGATCACGCCCGAGGGGGAGCCGCGCCGGTTCGACGCGCGGTTCTTCGTGGCCGCCGCACCCGACGGCCAGGTGGCGTCGGGCCACGCGGCCGAATCAGACCACATCGCATGGCTCGCGCCTGCCGCCGCCATCAGCGCCGCCAAGGCGGGCGAGATCTCGCTGCTGCCGCCGACGGCGACGACCCTGAACGACCTGGCGTCGGCCGTCGCGGCCGGCAGCGGCATGACCGGCGTTCTCGGCGCCCGGCGGCCGATCGAGCCCGTGCAGCCCCGCCTGGTCCTTGAGGATGACACGGCCTGGCTGGTACTGCCGGACGCGGTCGGTTATCCCCTCTAAGCCCTGAGCCCTGTAAGCCCTGTAAGCCCTGTAAGCCCTGTAAGCCATGTCAGCCCTGTAAGCGAGGCCCAGGAATGAACGAGATCAGGCCAGCCGCGGACGGCCGGGCAGTCAGCGGCATGGGCACGGGACGGGCCTGGTGCGTGCTCGCGCCCAACCCGTCGCCGATGACGCTCGACGGCACCAACACCTGGGTGGTCGCGGAGCCGGGCTCGTCGTCCGTCCTCGTGGTCGATCCCGGGCCCGACGACGAGCAGCACCTGCGGCGGGTGCTCGACGCGGCCCGCGCAGGCGACCGGCGGGTGACGCAGATCGTCCTCACCCACGGGCACCCTGACCACGCGGCAGGCGCGGCCAGGTTCGCCGAACTGGCCGGCGCGCCGGTGGCCGCGCTCGACCCGGCCCAGCGGCTCGGCAGCGAGGGATTCGGCCCCGGGCAGCGGCTGCTCGCGGGTAACTGCGAACTGCGGGTCGTCGCCACTCCCGGGCACACCGCCGATTCGCTGAGCCTGCTCCTGGAGGCCGACGGCGCCCTGCTCACCGGCGACACGGTGCTGGGCCGCGGCACCACCGTGATCGCGGAGGACGGCTCACTCGGCGACTACCTGCGAACGCTCGACGAGCTGAGGTCGCTGGCGGACGAGGCCGCCCTGCAGGTGCTGCTGCCCGGCCACGGCCCGCTGCTGAGCGACCCGGCCGCGGTCATCGACTACTACATCGCGCACCGCAGGGAACGCCTTGAGCAGGTACGGGCGGCGCTCGCGGCCGGTGCCAGTACGCCGGCCGAGGTCGTGGCCGTCGTCTACGCGGACGTGGACCGGTCCCTGTGGCCCGCCGCCGAGCAGTCCGTCCGCGCGCAGCTCGGATACCTCAGCGCCTCGGCCGGCTAACGCCAGGGACGGGACCTAAGCGCGCCCGCTTGCGGAGCCGCTCGGAGTCGAGGATCAGCACCGAGCGGGCCGAGATCTGCAGCCAGCCTCTGGCGGCGAAGTCAGCCAGGGCCTTGTTGACCGTCTCCCGCGAGGCGCCGACCAGCTGGGCCAGCTCTTCCTGGGTGAGGTCGTGGTGCACGTGCAGACCGTCCGGCTCCTGGTTGCCGAACCGGTCGGCCAGGTCAAGCAGGTTCTTCGCAACCCGTCCTGGTACGTCGGTGAACACCAGGTCGGCGGTGACGTCGTTGGCGCGGCGCAGCCGCTGCGCGAGCGCGCGGAGCATGTGCAGCGAGACGTCGGGGCGGTCCCGCAGCCACGGCATCAGCGCCTCGTGCTTGAGCGAAGCGAGGACCGCGTCGGTCACCGCGCTGGCGGACGAGGTCCGCGGCCGCGGGTCAAACAGGGACAACTCACCAAACATCTCACCAGGGCCGATGACGCTCAACAGGTTCTCGCGGCCGTCCGCCGCGGCGCGCGTCAGCTTCATCTTCCCGTCGATCACCACGTACAGGGCGTCGCCGTCATCGCCCTCCATGAACAGGTGCTCACCCCGGGAGAGCTTTACTTCCGCCATCTGGCGACGGAGCGTGCGGGCGCCTTCATCGTCAAGCGCATCGAACAGGATTGCCCGTCTGAGCACTCCTTCGGTGTTGTCCACCGGTCCTCCTTGCTGCCAACCTTGCGTTATCAAGTGTGAGTCATGTGACGCCGTGCTCCGTGCCGCCAAGCCGCTGGCCAAGGAAAGTATTCCCGCCTATGACAATAAAGGTGCACGGATCTGCCCAGGTTTCTGACCTACTTCGAATACGCTGAGTAGCTGTACGATCGCATAATGGGCCGGGACGGGTGAGCGGGCGCGCCGTGGCCGGCCCGCGGGCCGTCAGCGGAGAGCGGTTGCCGGCTCGTTACCTGGTGTTCCGCCGATGTTCCGCCGCGTTGTCTGGGGGCACGGGCCTGTTACGCGTAACATGACCGGATGGCGGATACTAGGCGGTGCGAGCGCTGCGGCAAGGCGTTCGAGCCGAAGCGCGAGCACGCACGCTTCTGCTCAGCCCGCTGCCGGGTGGCCTGGAACCGGGAGAACTGGAACCAGGCGCACCGCGACCAGCAGAAGTGGGGCAGCGAGAACTGGGCGGACGAGGTGCGCGGTCCGCAGCGTACCGGGACGAGCGCGCTGAGCTGGGCCATCACCGCCATGCAGGACACCACCGAGCGGCTCGGGCGGGTCCGGGCCAGTGACCGGGCACAGGCGTTCGCGGTGATCGGCGAGGCCGTGTGGTGGGTCACCATCGTCGACGCGACGCTCGTCAGGTACTACCCGGACGACTACGACACCGCCCTCGACGCTCTCCCCGATGACGAGCGGCGGGAAACGGAGACTGCGTTCGGCGGCCTGCGGTTCGTGCGGAACCGGATGGGCTACTACGCCGACCACGCCGACTTCATCCAGCCGCTGACCGGCGCGAACGGGATGAGCGACGCGCCGATCACCGAGTGGAGCTGGCAGTCGCTGCCGCCGCCGGCGATCGCGACCCTGCCGCCCAGAGGGCAGGAATGGGAGCTGAGCCGCTACCAGGCGTACCAGGACCTGCTCGCGGGCCGCACGATCGGCGAGACCTTCGGCCGGACCTCCGCCTTCCTCGACACGGTGGCCGTGACCGCCAGGGAGGCCGCGAGCGCCGCCGCGGCCGGGACGCCCGATAAATAGTTTCTCACCGTGTATTGCCTGTTACACGGCGTTATGTCACGATCTTGAAGAGGGTCGATTGGCGTGTTCTTACCGGTGAGAGGTTTTGCGGCATGTTCCTGGCCCGGCACGAGCGGTCAGCCCGCCACCCGTCGGCCCGCGCGTCGTCGCGGTCCGGTAGCGAGCGGGGACAGACCGAGCGCCGGCAGAGCACCCTGGAGCGCAGGTACGACTTTCACCTCGGTGAGGCGATCAGGGCAGCGCTGCAAGGCAGCCACGACAAGGCGGCGGGTCACTCAGGGCGGGCGCTGCTGATCAGCCGGGAACTCTGCGCGGACGCGGCCGACCCGGCGCGCCACCAGCCGGAGCTCGCCGCGGCGCTGTGCGCCCACGCCCGCTACGGCGGCAGCGCCTGGCAGTCGATCGCGATGCTCACCGAGTCCGCCGGGCATTACGCGGACCTGGCGGAAGCCGATCCCGAGGCCTACGAAGTGCTCAGGATCGACGTGCTCACCAGGATCGCTCTCGAGTCGGACGCCGCAGGCGGCACCGGCGACGCGATCGAGCTGCTGCGCGAGGTGGTCGGTCTCTACCTCAAGGCGCCCGCGGCTGACCAGGAGGAACGCGACTTCGGCCTGGCCCGGGCGCGTTTTCACCTGGGCCGGTGCCTGCTGTCGACGGGCTCTGACGCGGCCGGCCTCGCGGAGACGGCGGCCGGGCTCGAGCTGGCGGCCGACGTCACCGGCCGGCTGCCGCTGACCACCGCGGAGCCCGGCTGGCTGGCCCGCGCGCCGCGCTACCTGCAGCTGGGCGCGCCTGACTGGGCGGCCGCGGCCGTCAGGTGCATGACGCTGCACGCGGAGGCGGGCCGGGCTGAGCTGGCGGCGCGGGCCGCCAGGACGGCGCTGCTTGTCTCGGGCGGGCTGGCCGACCTGGGCGGCGAAACGCTCCGCGACGCGCACACGGCGATCAGCGCCCGCGCGCAGGCGGTGCTTGGCGGGCAGCCGCGCTTCGGCGGGGAAACGCGGGCCTCAAGAAAGTGACGCGGGCCTCAAGAAAGTGACGCGGGCCTCGAGAAAGTAAAGCACCCCGAGCACCGCGGCCTGATAGCGGCCAGCTGGAGACCGGGGTGGAAA
This sequence comes from Trebonia sp., assembly GCA_036501515.1. Classification (GTDB taxonomy): domain Bacteria; phylum Actinomycetota; class Actinomycetes; order Streptosporangiales; family Streptosporangiaceae; genus Trebonia. Next base: position 17,898 of record DASYAD010000186.1, read on the forward strand.
CCGCGCACTCGTCCGGATGGTGCTCCCGGGGTGCGGCCTGGCTAGTGCTGCTCGCTGTCGATGAGGCGCTTGCGTGAGCGCTCCACCTCGGCCTCGGCGGCCGCGCGGTCAGCCCAGTGCGAGCCCTCGACCGACTTGCCGGGCTCGAGGTCCTTGTAGACCTCGAAGAAGTGCTGGATTTCCAGCCGGTCGAACTCGGGCACGTCGTTGATGTCCTGCAAGTGCGCCATCCGCGGGTCGCTGGAGGGGACGCAGAGCACCTTGTCGTCAGGGCCCTTCTCGTCGGTCATCTGGAACATGCCGATGACCCGGGCGGTCACCAGGCAGCCGGGGAAAGTCGGCTCCTCAAGCAGCACCAGGGCGTCAAGCGGGTCACCGTCGCCGCCCAGGGTGTCTTCGATGAACCCGTAGTCGGCCGGGTACCTCGTCGAGGTGAACAGCATGCGGTCAAGCCTGATCCGGCCGGTGCGGTGATCGACCTCGTACTTGTTGCGCTGGCCGCGCGGGATTTCGATGACTACTTCGACGTCCATATTCACCTCGTGCATTAGCTACCGATTTACTCCATTGTCGCCGGTCGCCCGGGTGCGACTGGACGGCGGGTCCTTCGCCGGGCACTGGGCGCAGGCCCTAGGCTGTGGCCACCCGCATCCCGCGAAAGGTATGTTCGTGCGCCGCACACGGACCACGGCTCTGGCAGTACTTGCCCTGCTCAACGCGTTCACACTCGTAGCAGGAGTCGTCGTGGCGCACATGCTCCCGCCCCGGCTGGCGCGGCTGCACGTACCCGTTGCCGCCGCTCGCCCTGTGGTCAACGCCACACCGGTGCTTGCGCCCGCGGGGACTTCCACCTCGATAACGCAGAGTACCTCCCTGCCTACCAAGAGTGGTCTCGCGGCAATGCTGAGCAGGTCGCTGCCCGCCGCGGCGGCTGGCGCCGCCGTCGGCATCGAGGTCGCCGACGCGGCCACCGGGCAGGTGCTCTACTCCAGCAACGCCGGCACCGCGGCTACGCCCGCGTCGACCACCAAGCTGGTGACCGCGGCGGCGTCGCTCGCGGTCCTCGGCCCCGGTGCCAGGTTCACGACGACCGTGCGGCAGGAGGGCGGCACCGTGGTGCTGGTGGGAGGCGGGGACCCCACCCTCGCCGTCGATGAATACCCCTCCTCCGATTACCCGCGTCCGGCCACCCTCGCCCAGCTCGCGGCCGGCACCGCCCGCGCGCTGAAGGCCGAGGGGCGCCGCTCCGTGCGGCTAGGGTACGACACCGCGCTGTACAGCGGGCCTGATCTCGGACCCGGCTGGGGGGACGACGTCGGCACAGGCAACGTCACCCCGATCGTCGCGCTCGAGGCCGACCAGGGGCGGCTGACCACCGCCGGCGCCCTTGAAGACTCCGACGACCCGGTCAACTTCCGGCCGCGGACGTCCGATCCGGCCGGGATGACCGCCGCCGCCTTCGCGGCCCTGCTGCGCAAGGACGGCATCACGGTCGCCGGCAGTCCTCGGCCGGCCACGGCCGCCGCGTCGGCGCCGGTCGTGGCCAGCGTCAGCTCGCCGCCGCTGGTGCAGATCGCCGAGCAGATGCTGCTCGAGTCGAACAACGTGATCGCGGAGAACCTGGCCAGGCAGGTGGCGATCAAGCTCGGAATGCCCGCCACGTTCAGCGGCGCCGCCAAGGCCCTGGAGACCGAGCTGCGCAAGCTCGGGATCAGCACGCCGGCCAGCCTGGTGGACGGCAGCGGCCTGTCGCCGCAGGACGCGATCGCACCCGAGACCCTGGTCCGGGTGCTCAAGCTGGCGCAGGACACGCCCAGGCTCCGGGGTGTCATCACCGGGCTGCCGGTGGCCGGCTTCGCCGGCACGCTGTCAGCGGGCGACAGTGACTTCGGCGGGATCGGCGACATCGCCGGCGGCACCGCCCGCGGCGTCGTCCGGGCCAAGACCGGCAACCTCTCCACGGTCGCGACACTCGCGGGACTGGCCTACGACAAGGCCGGCACGCTGCTGCTATTCGCCATCATGGCACCGCAGGTACCCGGTGCGGCGGAGCTGCAGGACGCGGCCGACGCGATCGACGCCGCGGCCGCCGGACTCGCCGCGTGCGGCTGTTCGTGAACCTCGGACTCCCGCTACCATCTGCGAGCACGTACGGTAGGACTGTGAGCAGCGCACAGATGATCGACTGGGACGTCGCGACTTCCACCGGCGTCAGGTTCGCCAGCAAGGGTCCGCAGGTCAGCCTCGCGGACGCCCGCGCGGCGGTGGCGGAGCTCCGCGGCCTGACCACCGTTGTCCAGCAGCCCGTCCGCGAAGTGACCAAGCTGACCAGCCAGGGGGCCATCGGCCCGGTGGCCGTGGTCGACCGCCCGGGCTGGATCAAGGCCAACGTGAGCGGGTTCCGGGTGGTGCTCGAACCGCTCGCTGACAAGCTCGCGGAGCGGGGCAGCGGCTTCCCGGGCGCCGGGCCGGTCGTCGGCGCGGTCGGCTCCCGGGTGACCGGCGTGCAGGCGGGGCTGATGCTGGCCTACCTGTCGTCGCGGGTGCTCGGCCAGTACGAGCTTTTCCTGCCGCCAGGCGAGGGCGGCACCGCGAACGGTGCCGGCAGTGCCAGCGGAACCGGCGGTGCCAGCGGGTCGCCGGGGGCCAACGGGACCGCGGCGACGGCCACGCTGACCGTTCCCGGCGCTAGCGTCGGCCGGCTGACCCTGGTCGCGCCGAACATCGTGATGATCGAGCGCGAGCTCGGCGTCGACCCGCACGACTTCCGCCGCTGGGTGTGCCTGCACGAGGAGACGCACCGGGTGCAGTTCACCTCGGTCCCGTGGCTGCGCGGCTACGTCCAGGGCATGATGACGGAATTCCTGCTGGCGTCCGACCTGGACACCACCGCCCTCCTCGAGCGGATGCGGTCCGCCGCGGGCGCGGTCGTCGGGGCGGTGCGCGGCGCCGAGGGCGGCGAGAGCCTGATGGAGGCCATCCAGACCCCCGCGCAGCGGGTGCTGCTCGACAAGCTGACCGCCGTGATGACCCTGGTTGAAGGGCACGGCGACTACGTGATGGACGCCGTCGGCCCGCAGGTGGTGCCGTCGGTGGAGGACATCAGGGAGAAGTTCTCGCACCGCCGCGGCTCGCAGGGCCGGGCCGAGCAGCTCATCCGCCGCCTGCTCGGTATCGACCTGAAGATGAAGCAGTACGAGCAGGGCTCGAAGTTCGTCTCCACGGTGGTGGCGCAGGCCGGGATGGACGGCTTCAACCGCGTGTGGACCTCGCCGGAGACGCTCCCGACCCGCGGCGAGATTGAGAACCCGCGCGAATGGCTTGAGCGGGTCGCCTGACCGTGGGCGGTGCCCTTCCCGCCGCCGTAGCCGAGGTCCGCAACGCCGTCCGCGCGTCGCTGGCGGGACTGCGGGCCGGTGACCTGGTGCTTGCCGCCTGCTCCGGCGGGCAGGACTCGCTGGCGCTAGCGGCCGCGCTGGCGTTCACCGCCCCGCGGGCCGGCCTGCGGGGCGGCGCGGTCACCGTGGACCACGGGCTGCAGCCGGGCTCGGCCGGCCGCGCGGCCGGGGTGGCGGCGACGCTGCGCGGCCTCGGCCTCGATCCCGTGACGGAAGTCACGGTCACCGTGGACGGCAAGGGCGGACCTGAAGCGGCCGCCCGCACGGCCCGGTATGCCGCGCTTGAGCAGGCCGCCGCCGCCGCGGGGGCGGCCGCCGTGCTGCTCGGCCACACCCTCGACGACCAGGCCGAGACCGTGCTGCTCGGACTGGCCAGGGGCTCCGGACCGCGGTCGCTCGCGGGCATGCCGCCGCGCCGCGGGGTCTTCGTCAGGCCGCTGCTCGGCCTGCGCAGGACGGTGACCGGCGCCGCCTGCGAGGCGCTTGAGCTGCGGCCGTGGGCCGACCCGCACAACGCCGACCGCCGGTTCGCGCGGGTCAGGGTCAGGCTCGACGCGCTGCCCGCGCTCGAGGCGGCGCTGGGGCCCGGAGTAGCGGAGGCGCTGGCGCGGACCGCCGGCCAGCTGCGGGATGATGCTGAGGTGCTGGAGACAATCGCTTCATCAGAACGGGGGCGTGGTGACACCGTGATGGCCGCCGCATCCCTGTCGGGACTGCCGGGCGCCGTGCGCACCCGGGTGCTGCGCTCGGCCGCACTGGACGCCGGCTGCCCGGCCGGCGCGCTGACCGCGGCGCACGTCGCCCGCATCGAGGAACTGGTCACCGACTGGCACGGGCAGCGGGGCGTGGACCTGCCAGGCGGCGTCCGGGCGGCGAGGCGGTCCGGCGAGGTCGTATTCGAAGAGAGGGCGGGCTGATGGACGCTGCCGACATGGGGCCGGCGCTGAAAGAGGTACTGATCACCACCGAGCAGCTCGGGCGGCGGACCGCCGAGCTCGCGGCGCAGATCGACGCCGATTACGCCGGGCGCGAACTGCTCCTGGTCGGCGTGCTCAAAGGGGCGGTGATGGTGATGGCCGACCTGGCCCGCGCGATGCACCTGCCCGTGCAGATGGACTGGATGGCGGTTTCCTCCTACGGCTCGGGGACCAAGTCCTCGGGTGTGGTGCGCATTCTCAAGGACCTCGACGCGGATATCAGCGGCAAGCACGTGCTGATCGTCGAGGACATCATCGACTCCGGGCTGACGCTGTCCTGGCTGGTGGGAAACCTCAGGTCGCGCGACCCGGCCTCGGTGGAGATCTGCACGATGCTGCGCAAGCCGTCTTCGTCGCAGATGGACGTCGACGTCGCCTATACCGGGTTTGAGGTGCCTGATGAGTTCGTCGTCGGGTACGGGCTGGACTACGCGGAGCGCTACCGTAACCTTCCTTTTATCGGGACGCTGGCCCCTGAGGTGTACCGGGGGAACACATCCCGTTGAAGAATGCGTTGATGTAGCGTCAGGTAATTGCTGTGCGCTGTGCGCGGTCAGGCAGGCAGTGCCGCCGGTGGTCGGCGGGACGTGAGGCTGGTCAGGAGGGAACGGCCCCGGGCCGAAGGGGTCGCTCACAATGGAATTGAAGCGCTTTTTCCGCGGACCGCTACTGCTCGTGCTGCTTGCGGTGCTGGTCATCACGATCACCCTGGGCTGGGCTAACTCCGGCAGCAGCTACAAGACGGTGGACACGAGCCAGATCGTCCAGCAGATACAGCAGGGCAAGGTCAAGTCCGCCGTACTCACGGACAAGAACCAGACCATCCAGGTCACCACGACCAGCGGTCAGCAGCTTCAGGCGGACTTCATCTCCGGCCAGGGCGTGCAGCTGCAGAACCTGCTGCAGACGGAGTACAACGACGGCAAGCTGACCGGCGGTTACGACATCCAGATCCCCAAGACGAGCGCGCTGCTCTCGATCCTTGAGACGTTTGTCCCGTACCTGATCATCGCGCTGTTCTTCTTCTTCCTGCTGAGCCAGATGCAAGGCGGCGGCTCCCGGGTGATGAACTTCGG
>DASYAD010000187.1:0-6099 GCA_036501515.1 Trebonia sp.
TGGCCGTCGGCAGGCGGCGCAGAACGCGCGCCGCCCCCGCGCCGTGGTCGCTGTTAAAGCATCCCCTCGTACGGAAGGAGCACTCGTGAGCGTCTCGCAGGCCGAAGCGGGGACCGGGCAGCATCGCCTTGAGGTGGCTCGCGTCTTCAAGACCTTCGGGTCGGCACGGGTGCTCCGCGACATCGGGCTGTGCATCGCACCGGGGGAGCTCCACGGCCTCGTCGGCCAGAACGGCTGCGGCAAGTCGACCCTGGTCAAGATCCTGACCGGGATCTACACCCCCGATCAGGGCGGCGCCATCACGGTGGACGGCCGGGCGCTCTCGCTGCCGGTCCGCCCGCTCGAGGCGCGCGCCGCGGGGCTGTCGGTGGTCCACCAGAACCTCGGCCTCGTCGATGACAGGACCGTATGGGAGAACGTGCGGCTCGGCCGCTTCAAGGCGGCGGGCCGGCTCACGAGAAGGATCGACGGCAAAGCGGAGCGCGCCGCCGTCGAGTCGGTCTTCGCCAGGCTCGGCGCCAACGTCGACGTCAACGAGAAGGTCGGCGAGCTTTCCGCGGAAGACCGCGCGGCGGTCGCGATCGCGCGCGCCATGCAGGACCACCAGCCGGGCGGCGGGCTGATCATCTTCGACGAGTCCACTCGCGCGATGGGCAAGGCCGCCAGGGGCCGGTTCTTCGACCTCGTCCGGTCGGTGATCGACGGCGGTGCCTCGGTACTGATGATCTCTCATCAGCTCGAGGAGGTCGTCGAGGTGACCGACAGGGTCACGGTGATGCGCGACGGCCAGGTGGTCGAGATGGGCATACGGACCCAGGAGACCGACGAGGCGGGCCTCACCCGGCTGATGCTCGGCCGGCACCTGGTGACGCACAGCCGGGTCGACAGCCGCGCGCGGCAGGAGACGGCCGCCCAGGTGCGGAACCTGGTGGTCCGCTCCGTCAGGGGACTCGACCTTGACCTGAAGAAGGGTGAGATCGTCGGACTGACAGGGCTCGTCGGCTCCGGCGCGGTCGCGGCCGCGGAGGCGATCGGCGGCGCGCGCGAGGCGAGGGCGGGCACGCTCGCCATCAACGGCAAGAAGCTCAGCCTGAAGCCGAGGCGCGGCTCGACCGAGGAGTTCATCCGCGCAGGTGTCGCGTTCGTCGCGGAGCGCCGCCTGGAGCAGGGCCTCGCGGGCGAGCTGTCGGTGACGCAGAACCTCACGCTGCCCCGGGTGCGCAGCCGCGGCAGCCGGCTGCGGATCGGCCAGGCGTGGCAGGCCGAGGAGACGGCCGCCATGATCAAGAAGCTGGACATCAAGCCGCCTGACCCAAACCAGCTCGTCGGCACCCTGTCCGGCGGCAACCAGCAGAAGGTGCTACTCGGCAAGTGGCTGGCCGGCCAGCCCGACCTGCTCGTGCTGCATGAGCCCACCCAGGCGGTGGACGTCGGGGCCAGGCACGACATCATCGAGGCGATCCGCGAGGCCGCCGCGGACGGCTGCGGCGTGATCATCTCCTCCGTCGACGCCGCCGACCTGTCGGTGCTCTGCGACCGGGTGCTCGTGTTCCGCGAGGGCAAGGTGACCGCGGAGCTGGCCGGCGACATGACACAGGACGACATCATCCAGGCCACGTTCGGCTCGCAAGACCCGGAACTCAACTCGAAAGGGGTGGCCCGCTGATGGACACCGCCCGCAACAAAGCCCGCGATGTAGCGGTGGCCACCCCGGGCGCCGAGCCGTCGGCGGCAGCGCAGGCGGCGGCGCCGCGCAGGCGGCCGTTCGCCGGCAAGCAGCTAGCGCCGCGGCTGGCGATCCTCGTCGTCTGGGCGGCGATGATCGCGGTGTACAGCGCCACCGAGTCGAACCTGTTCCCGCACGTCGGGACCTTCCAGACGATCTTCGGCTCACAGCAGCCGCTGGTCTTCATGACCATGGCGCTGATGTGCACGATCATCGTCGGCGAGTTCGTGGACCTGTCGGTGCCCGCGGTCTTCGGGTTCGGGGCGACGATCCTCCCTGTCCTGGTGGTCAACCACGGCTGGAACGTGTGGCCGGCGTCGATCGTGGCCGTCGTCGCCTGCGTCATCGTCGGCGCGCTGAACGGCTTCCTCGTAGTGAAGATGGGCGTCAACACCATCGTGGTGACGCTGGGCATGTCCACGCTGCTCGAAGGCGTCTCGCTGTGGATGTCCGACCTGAACACGATCAGCGGCCTGCCGAGCGGCTTCCAGAAGATCGCCCTGCTCGACCTCGGCGGCCTGCCGATCTCGTTCTACTACGGCGTCATCCTGGTGCTCGGCTTCGCCTACCTGCTCGCGTTCACGCCGCTCGGCAGGCACATGCGGTTCGTCGGCGCCAGCCGCGAGGTCAGCCGCCTGTCCGGTGTCCGGGTCGACCGGATCAGGTTCGGCTCGTTCGTCTTCGCCGGCTTGCTGTCCGGCGTCGGCGCGGTCATCGCGGTCGCGGACCTGGGTGGCTACAACGCGAGCAGCTCCGACAGCTACCTGCTGCCCGTGTTCGCCGCGGTCTTCCTCAGCACCGCGATATTCGAGCCGGGCCGGTTCAACCCGCTCGGCACGCTGGTCGGCATCTACTTCCTTGAGACGGGCATCCTCGGCCTCCAGTTGCTCGGCCTGCAGAGCTGGGTCTCCCAGGTCTTCTACGGCGGCATCCTGGTGATCGCGGTGACGATTTCCACCGTCCTGCACCGCAGAAGTTCCTAGCGAAGGAAATGTAATCCGCTCGCGGGCGGCTGGGCATCGCGCCTAGCCGCCCGTTCGCGTCTCTACGGGAACTCAACCAATTGCAACATCCGTGTTTCCGCGGTGATCTTTGCGAACCCCGAAACCTTATAGTTCGCGGCTGCTTGTCAGGATGCCTGATCACCGGCTGCGCCTATCTGGGCAGAATAACTCGCCGATATCAAACGGATTGAGACATACCGATCAATTCTTTGATGCTCATCGATCTAACGGGAACAGACATTGAAGCCTATGAATACGCGAACATGGCCCGCGCTTCTCACGGCATGCTTGCTGGCGGCTGCGGCAGCCGGGTGCTCGTCCGCGCAAACTGGGCACGGCCCGCTTGAGAAGACGCACCTGGTCGTCGAGGACTTTCCCTCCGTCGACTCGGCCGGCCTGTACATCGCGGAGCAGAAAGGCCTGTTCGCCGCTCAGGGGCTTGACGTCACGATCGTCCCTGTCTTCACGAGCAGCCAGCAGACTGTCACGGACACAGAGAGCGGTAAGGCCGACATCTCAAGCGGCGACTACGTCACCTACATGGACGACGAGCTCCAGGACAACGCTCACCTGGAGATCGTCGGCGAAGCGTCGATTCTGCAGCCGAACCAGCTCGACCTGTTCGTCAAGGGCGGCTCCGCCATCACGCACCTCGACCAGCTTGAGGGCAAGAAGGTGTCGGTTGCCGGGCACGACGATATCGCCACCCTGCTTATCGACTCGCTGCTCGCCGACAACGGGGTTCCTTCCCGCAAGGTCGTCCTTGTTCCGGGCACCCCGCTTCCGGCGGATCCGGCGCTTATCAACAAGGGCGTGTTCACGGCGGCGCCGATTCCCGAGCCGTTCGTCAGCGAGGGCGAGCAGGCGTACGGCCTGGAGGAGCTCGCCGACCTCGACCAAGGCGGGACGGAGAACTTCCCCATCCAGGGGTTCGCGGTGACCCAGACATGGGCGCAGCGGGACCCGAACACGCTTAAGGCGTTCGTGACCGCGCTTGACCAGGGCCAGCAGATCGCCGACACCGACCGGTCCGCGGTCGAGCAGGCGATCGAGCAACCGCCGCTCAAGGTCGCGCAGGGGATCGCGGCCGTCATCGCCCTGCCGGACTTCCCAACCGCGATCGACCCGACCCGACTACAGCGCGTTGTCGACGACATGATCCAATTCGGCTTCCTGCCGAAGAAGGACGCGTCGTTCAACGCGAGCAGCATCTCCTACGCGGGCAACCTCGCCACGACCTCAGGCGCAGGCGGCATGACCGCGGGCTGACGGGCCCGCGGCCCGGTGGAGAGGCTGCCCGAATAGCCTCGGTTAAATCTCGTTGCCCCAGTAATACCGGGCGACCATCTCGACGAGCTGCAGCTTGGTCCGCTGCTCCGCCGCGGTCATCCGCGGCTGGTCGGCGACCTGCGCGAACCCGCCGTTGGTGGCGACCGCGATGTCCGCGTCGCCGCGCTCCTCGGCGACCGGGTCGACCCTGTCGAGTACCTCCTCGACGGTCTCTGGCGCCGGGGTCGCGACATCCACCGCGCCGAGGCTGACGACGATCCCCGGCTTGACCAGCTCGACGGGGAAGCGGGTCGCCTGGTCGGCCGGGAAGTCGATGCTCAGCCGGGGGAACGGCGTCTCGTCGAGGAGGGCGGCCACGGCCGTGGCGTCATACCCGGACGCCGTGGTGGGCAGCGGCCCCGAGTCGGTCAGGTCGAGCCCAACCCGGAAGTGAGCGGGCACGTTGAGTCCGGCGAAGACCGCGCGGTCCGCCTCGATCAGCGCGGCGAGCGCGGCGGGCACGTCGAGGCCGGCCGCCGCGGCCGCGGCCCGGCCGTCCACGGTCAGCAGCGGGGCGTACAGCGGGTTCTCAAGCGCCACGTACATCACGCCGTCCGCGGCGAGCGCCGCGATCTCATCTCGCAAGATGGCGGCGAGCGCCGCGCCGGCCGCCCGTGCCGCGTCCAGGTCCGCCGCCGACGCGAGCGCCGAGCCTGCCCCGGCCAGGTAGCCAGGCGAGGGCAGGGTCACGAACACCGACCGGTCCACGGTGGCAAGCACCGGGGCGGTTTCCGCCTGCGCGAGCCGCCCGGCCGCCGCGAGCGCGCTCGCCGCGGGAACCACGCGCACCCGCGCGGCGCTGATCCCCGCCAGGTCGGCCAGCGGCGTCGGCCCGGCGACCGGCGCGAATCCGGCGACCTGGTCGTGCACGACCGACTCAAGGTAGCTGCGCCTGAACTGCCCGTCGCTTAGCGCGTTCAGCGTCAGGCGGCGCAACTCGTGCGCGAGCGTGACGACGGCCTCGTCGGTCACGGCGGCCAGCGCGGCGCCGCTCAGCCCCGACGCCCTGGCCGCGAGCAGCGACGCCGGCCGCACCAGGGAGCCGTGATGGTCAATGTGATATCCGAAGTCGTCAGCCATGTCGCTATCTCCGTCGATGTGTTGTCTTCCGGTGGGACGAGCCGTCAGTGAGCCTTCTTGGACCCGGCCCACTCCGGGAAGTCGAGGTCGAACCCGGCCGCCTTGAGCACGTCCTCGCAGATCTTCTGGTCCTCGTCCGGGCTGCCGCCGGATACACCGAAGCCGCCCACGATGGCACCGTCGCGCTTGAGGGTGTAGCCGCCCTTGGTCGCCACGATCGGGTGCTGGCCCATCCGGCCGACTTGGGTGAAGAAGACCGGGTCGGAGTTCCGCCAGCCTTCAAGCATGTACGTGGGCCGCTGCATGACGGCCGCGGAGTAGGCCTTGGACAGGGCGATCGACGGCGTCATCGGCCGCGCACCGTCCATCCGCTCGACGACCACGACGAAGCCGCCGTAGTCGACCACCGCGATGGACAGCGCCTTGCCGAGCTCAAGCCCGCGGGCCCGCGCGTCATCGACAAGCTTCCTGGCGTCGGCGTACGGCAGTGTCATGGAAAGTTCTCCCAGATAGCGGCGTCATAGGGGCAGGCGCGGCCAGCCTATGGCGGCCGCGGAACGCGGGGCAACGCCCGCACGGCGCACCCCCCGAACTCTAAAGTTGCGGTTTTCTCCCGGGGGGACGACCGGGGGTGCGCAAGACGTTAGCCGTCCTAAAGGAATACGGTTGAACTATGAAACTAGGTCTGCACATCTCGGACTTCACGTGGGATGGTGGCGCGCCCGAGCTCCGCGTCAGGCTCGGCCAGATCGCGCAGCGCGCCGAGGAAGCCGGCGTCGACCGGATCAGCGTCATGGACCACGTCTGGCAGATCGGCCACATCGGCCCGCCCGAGCACGAGATGCTCGAGGCCTACACCGCGCTCGGCTGGCTTGCCGCCAAGACCGAGCGCGTCAAGCTGCTCACGATGGTGACCGCCGTCGTCTACCGCGAGCCCGGCCTGCTCGCGAAGGCCGTGAC
>DASYAD010000188.1:0-6490 GCA_036501515.1 Trebonia sp.
GCGCACAACATCCCAGCCCCGGCGACACGCCGAGCCGCCCGCCGGCCGTCAGCCTCCAGGATTCAAAAAGCCGTAGGGAACGAAAAGCCGTAGGGAAGTTGTCATAGCCCTGCTCGGGACCGCGTGTGATTCCTTCCCGGCTCCCACCGAGCCGGCTTCATGATCCGGTCATGTGCCTCCCGGTGCCGGGACGCCACGGATCAGGCCGCCTATTAGCGGGGTCCTTGATCCCCGACCGGACGCCCTGGTCGGCCATCGGCTCGTCATCGAAGCGCGGGATGACATGCAGGTGAGGGTGGAGTCCGTTATCGTTCCAGCCGAGCGTGTAGCTGTCCGGAGCGAGCCGCTTGTGCAGCTCGGCTCGCACGAGAAGCAGAAGTTCCCGCGTTGCCGCCCACTCCTCGGCGGTCAGGTCGAACACAGAAGCCCGGTGAACTTTCGGGGCGATGCCGCCGTAGCCTGGCATTACATCAGGCGGATCACGGGGGTCTCTGGTCGAGGCGTAGATGCAGAACTCATTCTCGAAGTACAGGTCCGCCTCGCGCATGCTGTCGTGATCGCAAAAGACACAGCCTTCGGTCATAGGACTGTTCTATTCGCCGGCCGGAGCGGCGTCACCCGTACAGCCGGCAAGCCGCCAGCTAAAACGGACCACCGTCAGCGCGGGGAGCCGATCACCATGACCCGGTAGGTCCTGACAACGACCTCGTCATCGCCGGGAACCGCGAGCAGCCTCACACGGTGAATCGCGGCGCGGGGCGCGGGATTCTCACAGCAGGACCGGCTCGCGAAGGTCGCCGGGATCATCGCCGCCGCAGGCCGGACGATCCTGGTCCCCCCAATCGCCAACTGGCGGGCCAGGTCCGTAGCAGGTCAATTACAGGAGCGTCGCAGGTACATCGAAGGTCAATCCAGAGGACGGCGGCGGGTGCACCTTGCGTCGCCGCGACTGGGCCGGCGGGGTGTCCGCGCCGGGATCTGGATCTCACTGGTACGTCACGCGCGGTGTGCGGCGGATGTTTCGCTGTCGTTGCGCAGCCGCAGCGGCGGGGAAACGGCCTGTTCCTAGCGTCGTACCCGAGCAGGTCTCCCGCACGACCGCCATGATGCCGAACCGGAGGATCACCCATGACCGCGACGACCGGCCAGGATGCGGTAAAGCCGCGGGCGGCGGGAAAGCCTGGAAGGTGGATAGCGGACTGGCGTCCGGAGGACGCCAGTTTCTGGGAGCGCGGCGGTGCCCGGGTAGCGTGCCGCAACCTGGTCTTCTCGGTCTTCTCCGAGCACGTGGGCTTCTCGGTCTGGAGCCTGTGGTCGGTGTTCGTCCTGTTCCTGACGCCGTCCTACGGGATCAGCCACGATCTGAAGACCGCGGCGGCGGAGAAGTTCCTGCTGACGACGTTGCCGACCGCTCTGGGCGCAGGCGCCCGGCTGCCGTTTACCTTCGCGGTGGCGAAGTTCGGCGGCCGCAACTGGACCGTCGTCAGCGCGTCCCTGCTGCTGGTGCCGACCGTGGCGGCGGCGGTCGCGCTGAGGCCCGGTGTCTCCTACGGGATGCTGCTGGTGCTCGCCGCGCTGGCCGGGGTGGGCGGCGGCAACTTCGCGTCCTCGATGGCCAACATCAATTCCTTTTACCCGCAGCGGCTCAAGGGGTGGGCGCTCGGGCTGAACGCCGGCGGCGGCAACCTGGGGGTGGCCGTCGTGCAGCTGGCCGGGCTGGCGGTGCTAGCCGCCGCGGGCAAGGAGCACCCGCGGGTACTGCTCGGCATCTATATCCCGCTGGTCGTGCTCGCGGCGCTGGGCGCGGCGCTGTTCATGGACAACATCGCGGACGCGCGTAACGAGAAGCGGGCGCTGCGGGACGCCTCCCGCGACCCGCAGACCTGGATCGTCGCGTTCCTGTACATCGGGACGTTCGGCTCGTTCATCGGCTTCAGCTTCGCCTTCGGCCAGGTGCTGGCCGACCAGTTCGCCTCGCACTTCCTGACGGCGGGGAAGGTGGACCCGGTCAAGATCGCCTACCTGACGTTCCTGGGCCCGCTGCTCGGCTCGCTGAGCCGGCCCCTCGGCGGCCGGCTGGCCGACCGGATCGGCGGTGCGCGGACCACGTTGTGGACTTTCGTGCTGATGGCGCTGGCGGCGTCGGTCGTGCTGGCCGCTTCGCTGCAGGAGTCGCTAATCCTGTTCTACGTCGGCTTCATCGTGCTGTTCGTGCTGTCGGGCATCGGCAATGGGTCGACCTACAAGATGATCCCGGCGATCTTCCGCGGTAAGAGCCAGCTGCGGATCATCGCCGGGGCGGACCCGGATGCCGCCGAGCACGATTCGCGCCGGATGGCGAACGCGGTCATCGGTATCGCCGGCGCGACCGGGGCGGCGGGTGGTGTGCTGGTCAACGTCGCGTTCCGGCAGTCGTTCCTGGCCTCCGGGACCGGTGACGCCGCCTACATCGGGTTCATCGCCTTCTACGTGATCTGCGTCTGCCTGACCTGGCTGTGCTACCTCCGCGCGGGCGCCCGGCGGGGTCTGGTCGGCGTGTGAAGCCATCTGATGTCCCAGTTATCTACCGGTAGGAAACCTGCTCGTGACCATCTATGAATCCATCGGCGGCGGCCCGGCTGTCGCCGCCGCGGTCGACGACTTCTACGCGCGTGTCCTGGCTGACCCGCAGCTGGCGCCGTTCTTCACCGGTGTCGACCTGCAGCACCTGAAGGCGCATCAGCGGGCGTTCATCGCCGCCGCGATCGGCGGCTCGGAGATCTTCCAGGGCCGCGACATGGCAGCCGCGCATGCCGGGCTGGCGATCACCGACGCCGACTTCGACGCCGTGGTGGGCCATCTCGTGGACACACTGACGGGGCTGGGCGTGCCGGAGGAGACGATCGGGCAGATCGGCGGCGCGCTCGCCCCGCTGCGCGGGGACATCGTGACCGCCCCGGCGGACGAGCTCGCCGGCTAGTACCGCCAGGTGCCGTCGCGGTTACTGGCTCGCTCGGGCTCGTAGGCGAGCCGGTAACCGCGCTTGACCACGGTCTGGATGATGCGCGGGTCGCCGAGCGCAGTGCGGAGCCGGCCCACCGCGACCTCGACGGCATGCTCGTCGCTGCTGTCGCCCGGCGTGATCTTCAGCAGCGCGGAACGGGAGACAACGTGACCGGGCTTGTCGCTCAGCTCCCGCAGCAGGGCCATGCTCGCGCTGCTAAGCGGGACCAGCCGGCCGTCTACCACAGCGGCGTGCCCGCGCACCTCCACCGTGTGGCCCGCCGCGGGCAGCCGCCGTCCGCAGCGGTCCGGAATCTGCTCGACGATCTCCCTGGCCAGGGCGCCCAGCCGGCTGCGGGACGGCTGGATCACCGGGATGCCCTCTTGCTGGAAGGGGCCGGCGGTCACCGGCCCGACGCAGGCGGCCACGACCGGCCCGCGCAGCGCGGCGCGCACGACGCTGCCGCAGCCCTGCTCGTCGGCGGCACGCAGGAAGCTCGCGGCGGCCGGCGCGCTGGTGAACGCCACCGCGTCGAGCCCGGCGACGCCGACCGACTGGATAAGGCGCCGCAGCGGCACCGGGTCCTCCGGCAGCACCCAGCGGTAGACGGGAACCTCGATCACCTCGGCGCCGGCCAGCCGCAGCGTCTGCACCAGGTCGGGCAGCGGCTCGCCGTGCAGCTGGACCGCGATCCGCTTGCCTTCGAGGTCACCGGAGGCGATCAGGTAAGCCAAGACCTCACTGGAGGACTCCGACTCCGGTGACCACGCCTCCCGCAGGCCGGAGGCCCGGATCGCGCCGCGGGCCTTCGGGCCGCGCGCCAGCACGGTGGAGCGGTCGATCGCCGCGGTCAGCTGCTCTGTGAGGCCCCAGGTGTCGGCGGCGTCGATCCAGCCGCGGAACCCGATGCCGGTCGTGGCGATGACGATGTCGAGCGGGGCGGCGACGCAGCGTTCGGTGGCGTCGCGGAGCTGGCTGTCGTCGGCCAGCGGCACGATCTTGATCGCGGGCGCGTAGACCACTGTTGCGCCGCGGCGTTCCAGTGCCGCGCCGAGCTCCGCACGGCGGCGGGCCGCGGTGATGCCGATCGTGTACCCCGCCAGCGGCTCGATGGCGTGTGCTTCGCCGCTCATCCCGCCATCACCTCCACCAGGCCGTCCCGCACCCGCACCGCGTACACCGGCACCGCAAGGGTCTCATCGTCGATGCAGGCTCCCGTCCGCAGGTCGAAGACCTGCTTGTGCAGCGGGGAGGCGACGGTCGGGATCTCGCCGCGGCTTCCCACGATCCCGCGGGAGAGCACGAACGCGCCGGTGAAGGGATCCTGGTTGCCGATCGCATGCAGCGTGCCGTCGAACATGCGGAACAGCGCCACCTGCTCCTGGCCGATCAGGACCGCGGCGCCCCGCTCGGACTGGAGGTCGCCGTAACGGCAGACCGCCGTCCAGGCGGCTGACGTGCTGATCACCGGACCACCTCCAGCGGCGGCCCGGCTGCCCGCACGGGGAAGGGAAGGGCGGCCGGGCGCGGCTGGCCGCGTTCGGAGACGAACGCGATACTCGGGTCGGGCGTGTCCGGGGCGTTGACGAAGGAGACGAAGCGGCGCAGCCGCTCGGGGTCGGCCAGCACCGCCGCCCATTCGTCTTCGTACCGCTCGACGTGCCGGGCCACGGCCGCGTCCAGTTCACTGCCGATGCCCAGGCTGTCGTCGACGATGACGGCACGCAGGTAGTCCAGGCCGCCGTCGAGCGACTGCAGCCAGCTGGCGGTGCGCTGCAGCCGGTCGGCGGTGCGGATGTAGAACATGATGAAGCGGTCGATGGTGCGGATCAGGGTTTCGCGGTCGGCGCTGGTCAGCAGCAGGTCGGCGTGCCGCGGGCGGAAGCCGCCGTTGCCGCCGACGTAGAGGTTCCAGCCGTCGTCGGCGGCGACGACGCCGATGTCCTTGGACCTCGCCTCGGCGCATTCGCGGGCGCAGCCGGATACGCCCGCTTTGATCTTGTGCGGGGAGCGGATGCCCCGGTAGCGCAGCTCCAGCTCGATCGCCAGGGCGACGGAGTCCTGCACCCCGTAGCGGCACCAGGTCGACCCGACGCAGGACTTCACGGTCCGGAGCGCCTTGCCGTAGGCGTGCCCGGACTCGAACCCGGCGTCCACCAGTCGGCGCCAGATCGCCGGCAGCTGCTCCACCCGGGCGCCGAGCAGGTCGATGCGCTGCCCGCCGGTGATCTTCGTGTAGAGGCTGAAGTCGCGGGCGACCTCGCCGAGGACGATGAGCTTGTCGGGGGTGACCTCGCCGCCGGGGATGCGCGGCACGACCGAGTAGGTGCCGTTGCGCTGGATGTTGGCCAGGAAGTGGTCGTTGGTGTCCTGCAGCGTCGCCTGCTCGCCGTCGAGGATGTGGCCGTGGCCGAGGCTGGCCAGGATGGAGGCGACGGCCGGCTTGCAGATGTCGCATCCCCGGCCGCGGCCGTGCCGCTCGATCAGCTGCGTGAACGTGGTGATCCCGCCCGCCCGGACGATCTCGAAGAGCTGGGCGCGGGTGACGTCGAAGTGCTCGCACAAGGCCGGGTTAACGGCGACGCCGCTGTCGGCCAGCAGGGTCTTCAGCAGCGGGACGCACGACCCGCACCCCGTGCCGGCCTTGGTAGCGGCCTTGATGCCGCCGACGCCGGTCAGGCCCTGGCCGGCGATCGCGGCGCAGACCGCGTCCTTGGTCACGGCATGGCAGGAGCAGACCTGCGCGTCGCCGGGCAGCGCCCCGGCCCCTGCCGCGGCGTCTGCGCCCGCCGGGGCGATCATCGTCACCGGATCGCCGGGCAGCGGCCGGCCGACCAGCGGCCGCAGCATCGCGTACTTCGAGGCGTCGCCGACAAGTATCCCGCCGAGCAGGGTCTTGGCATCGTCGGAAACGACGAGCTTCGCGTAGCTCCGCGCTACCGGGTTGCTGAGCGTCACCTCGAGCGCGCCATCGGATGCGGCCAGGGCGTCACCGAAGCTGGCGACATCGACCCCCATCAGCTTGAGCTTCGCGGAAGTGTCAGCGGCGGTGAAGCTGGAGGTCCCGCCGGTGAGCCGGTCCGCCAGCACCTCGGCCATCGCGTAACCGGGCGCGACCAGGCCGTACACCCGCCCGCCGGCGCAGGCGCACTCGCCGACGGCATAGATGCCCGGATCGCTGGTGCGGCACCCGTCGTCCACCACGACGCCGCCGCGCTCGCCGACGGCCAGGCCGGCGTCGCGGGCGAGCTGGTCCCGCGGGCGAACCCCGGCCGAGAACACGACCACGTCGAGGTCGAGCTCGGTCCCGCTGGCCAGGGTCGCGAGCAGCCGCCCCGCGTCCCGCCGGATCGAGGCGACCGAGGTCCCCAGGTGCACGGTGACGCCGAGGTCCTCGATCATCTCGCGGAGCAGGGCCCCGCCGCCCTCGTCGACCTGCAGCGGCATGAGCCGCGGCGCCAGCTCCACGACATGCGGGGACATGCCGAGCAAGCGCAGCGCACGGGC
>DASYAD010000189.1:0-12448 GCA_036501515.1 Trebonia sp.
GTGAACCACTGGAGCCCGGCGGTCGCGGTGCCCGCCAGGAAGCGCCTGCGGCGGAAGACCGGGTGGGCTTGCCGCAGCGCGATCAGCCGGCGGGTGAAGTCCAGCAGGTCCTTGTCGGCGTTCGCCCAGTCCAGCCAGGTGATCTCGTTGTCCTGGCAGTACCCGTTGTTGTTGCCGTTCTGGGTGCGGCCCATCTCGTCGCCGGCCAGCAGCAGCGGCACACCGAAGGACAGCATGAGCGTGCTGAGCATGGCCCGGGACTGGCGGGCGCGCAGCGCGAGGATCTCCGGGTCAGTGGTCGGCCCCTCGGCCCCGCAGTTCCAGGATTTGTTGTCGCTGGTCCCGTCGCGGTTTTTTTCCCCGTTGGCCTCGTTGTGCTTGTCGTCGTAGGAGACGAGGTCGCGCAGCGTGAAGCCGTCGTGGACGGTGATGAGGTTCACCGAGGAGGTGGGCCGGCGGCCGGAGGTCGCGTACAGGTCGGCCGAGCCGGAGAAACGGTCGGCGAATTCGCCGATGCCGACCGGGTGGCTGCGCCAGAAGTCGCGCATCGAGTCGCGGTACTTGCCGTTCCACTCCCGCCACAGCGCCGGGAACCGGCCGAGGTCGTAGCTGTCCATCTGGCCGACGTCCCACGGCTCGGCGATCATCTTGCACGTTGACACGACCGGGTCCTGGGCGACCATGTCCAGGAAGGCCGACACCTTGTCGAAGGCGCCGTCTTGCCGGGCCAGGGTCGGCGCCAGGTCGAACCGGAACCCGTCGACGTGCATCTCCTGCAGCCAGTAGCGCATCGAGTCCATCATCAGCTGCAGCGTGATGGGGTCCCCGGCGTTGAGCGAGTTGCCGCAGCCGGTGGTGTCGTAGTAGTCGCCCGGGTTGCCGGGCGCCAGCCGGTAATACGCCGCGTTGTCGATGCCCCGGAAGGAAAGCGTCGGCCCGTCAGGACCGGCCTCGGCCGAGTGGTTGAACACCACGTCGAGCACGACTTCAAGGCCAGCCCGGTGCAGCGCGTCCACCATCGCCTTGAACTCCTTGACCTGGCCGCCCTGGTGGCCCGCCCGCACGGCGGCCGAATAGCCGTTGTGCGGCGCGAAGAAACCAATCGTGTTGTAGCCCCAGTAGTTCGTCAGCCCGCGGTCGAGCAGGAACGACTCGGGCACGTTCTGGTGCACGGGCAGCAGCTCGACGGTGGTCACGCCCAGGTCTTTCAAATGCGCGATCGCGGTGTCGTGAGCGAGTCCGGCGTAAGTCCCGCGCAGCTGCTGGGGTACGCCAGGATGACGCATGGTGAAGCCCTTGACGTGCACTTCGTAGATCACCGAGTCCGCGTACCGGTACCAGGGCCGCTCGTCGTCGTGCCAGTTGAACGCCGGGTCCGCCACCAGGCTCCTCGGCACGTGCGCCGCGGAGTCGAGCGTGCTCGGGGCGTCCGGGTTGGCGAGGTCGTGGCCGAACACCTCGGGCCCGAACGAGACGGTGCCGCTGACGGCCCGCGCGTACGGGTCAAGGAGCAGCTTGGCCGGGTTGCAGCGAATCCCCTGGTCCGGGTTCCACGGTCCGCTGACCCGGTACCCGTAGGCCTGGCCCGGTCTCACACCAGGCACGAAGGCATGCCAGATGTCGGCGTCGTTGTCCCGCAGCGGTACCCGCGTTTCCGTGCCGTTCTCGTCGAACAGGCACAAGGCGACGCTGTCGGCGACGCTGGAGGAAATCGCGAAGTGCGTGCCCGTCTTGCCGAGGTGCACGCCGGGCGTGGCACCGAGCGGGTGAATGTCGCCGGGCATCGCCTCGGCGGCCCGGGGGTCAGGCCGGAGATTCGCGTCGGCGGCAGTGCGGGCAGCGGGAACCGTAACGGTAGCTTGCTCAGTGGTCACGACCGACACGATGCCCGCGGCCCTCCCCTGACAGGATCACCCTCAGCGGGTGGACTTGCAGGCACCTGCTTCCCCTGGTCCTCGACATCGCGATCCCGCTCGGCCTCTACTACGGCCTGCGCGACGGTCTCGGCGCGAGCCTGGTGACCTCGTTCGCGGTCAGCTCCGTGCTTCCGGCCGTGCAGTCGGTCGTCCAGTTCGCCCGCGACCGCAAGTTCGAGGGCCTGGCCATCCTCATGCTGGCGGTCAACGTCGCCAGCGCGCCGGCCGGATCGCCGGAGCGTTCCTGCTCCCCGTCTCCACGATGGTGTGGCTGTCGACCGTGCTGGTCGCCGGCGCGATCGTGGCGGCCGTCATTGTCAGCGGCGGCGCCGCGTCCGAGCCGATCGAGCAGCTGATCAAGCGGGAAGCGGCGCAGCCGCTGGCCGCGAAGGAGGCCTGAGGGGTTTGAACCGGCAGCACTGGGCAGGGGGCAACCATGACCACCACGCTTACCCACGACATATCACTCGATATGGCCGGCGACCTCGCCGCGCAGCTGCGGGTTGACTCGATCCGCAGCTCGACCAGTGCCGGGTCTGGCCACCCCACCTCGAGCATGTCGGCTGCTGACCTCCTCGCCGTGCTGGTCAGCCGACACCTGCGCTACGACTGGGATGACCCGAAGTCGCCGGTCAACGACCACCTGATCTACTCCAAGGGCCACGCCTCGCCGCTGGTCTACTCCGTGTTCAAGGCCGTCGGCGTCGTCTCCGACGACGAGCTGATGACCGGCTACCGGCGGTTCGGGCAGCGGCTCGAGGGCCACCCCACGCCGGTGCTCCCCTGGGTCGACGTCGCCACCGGGTCGCTGGGCCAGGGCCTTCCCGACGGGGTCGGGGTGAGCCTGGCCGGCAAGTACCTGGACAGGCTGCCGTACCGGACCTGGGTGCTGTGCGGTGACAGCGAGCTGGCCGAGGGCTCCATCTGGGAGGCGCTCGACAAGGCGTCCTATTACAAGCTGTCCAACCTGATCGCGATCGTCGACGTCAACCGGCTCGGGCAGCGCGGCGAGACCGACATCGGCTGGGACGTCGACGCCTACGCGAAGCGGGCAGAGGCGTTCGGCGCCAGGACCATCCAGATCGACGGGCACGACCTGTCCGTCATCGACCACGCGTTCGTCGAGGCGGCCAGCCACACGGCGGGCGACCAGCCGACAGTGATCATCGCCAAGACGATCAAGGGCCGCGGCTTTTCCGAGGTGGAGAACTCCCCTGACTGGCACGGCAAGCCGTTCCCGCAGGACATGGCCGACCGGGCGATCGCCGAGCTCGGCGGCGTCCGCAACCTGCTGGTGCGCGGGCCGAAGCCCGAGCCGGCGCAGCCTGGTCCGCCGCTGATGCACCCGACCACGCTGCCGCAGCAGGGCGACACAGCCCAGCCGACCAAGGACTGGCCGGAGTACAAGCCCGGCGACAAGATCGCCACCCGCAAGGCCTACGGCGACGCGCTCGTCACCCTCGGCGCCCGCGACGACAAGGTCGTCGCCCTCGACGGTGAGGTCAGCAACTCGACCTACGCGTCCGAGTTCGCGACCGCCTTCCCCGAGCGGTACTTCGAGATGTTCATCGCCGAGCAGATGATGATCGCGGCCGCCACCGGGATCGGGGTCCGCGGGTACAAGACCTACTCGTCGACGTTCGCCGCGTTCCTGACCCGGGCCTACGACTTCATCCGGATGGGCGCGATCTCCGGCGCTAACCTGCGGCTGGCCGGCTCGCACGCGGGCGTCGAGATCGGCGCCGACGGCCCGTCGCAGATGGCGCTCGAAGACCTGGCGATGATGCGGGCCGTGCACGGGTCCACCGTGCTGTACCCGGCCGACGGCACCAGCACGGCGGCGCTGACGGCGGCGATGGCCGACCGGCCGGGGGTCAGCTACCTGCGCACCACCCGCGGCTCCTACCCCGGGCTTTACGACTCAGGGGAACAGTTCCCCGTCGGCGGCTCGAAGGTGCTGCGCTCCTCCGCCAGCGACGCGGTCACCCTGGTCGGCGCGGGAGTGACGCTGCACGAGTGCCTGCGCGCGGCCGACCTGCTCGCGCAGGAGGGGATCAGCGCCCGGGTCATCGACTGCTACTCGGTCAAGCCGATCGACGCGGTGACGCTGACCGAGGCCGCGACGACGACCAGCGGCCGCGTGGTCACCGCCGAGGACCACCACCCGGAGGGCGGGCTCGGCTCGGCCGTTTCCGACGTCCTGGTCGACGCTCGGGTGGAGAACCTGCAGATCACCCGGCTGGCGGTGCGCGAGATGCCAGGCTCGGGTACTGGCGAGGAACTGCTGGCCTGGGCAGGCATCGACGCGGAGCACATCGCCGACGCCGCCCGGCGGCTCAGCGGATCCGCGTAGGGAAGGGTGTCAGCCGCCCCCGTTCGGGATGATGAAAGATCGAATCGCTCTGAACGGGGGCTGGCTCCTCGCCCCCGCGCCCTGGTCATCCCGCGCCCTGGTCACCTCGCGGCCTGGCCGATGCCGTCCAGGGCCATGTCCACCACGGCGGTCACGAACTCGTCGCTCAGCGGCGCGTGGCCTTGCAGCAGGCGCAGGTACAGCGGGCCGTAGACCAGGTCGAGCGCGACCTCGAGGTCGGTGCTTGCCGGGATCTCGCCGCGGTCGACCGCCCGGCCGAAGATCTGCCTGGCCTGCTCGCGGCGCGGCTGGGTGACGTGCCGCTGGTACTCGGCCGCGAAGGCCTCGTCGGTCTGCGCCTCGGCCAGCAGGGCCGCCGTCACCCGGGCGTAGGAGCCGGTGCGGACCAGCTGGGCCCACGGGTACAGCAGCTCGATCAGGTCGCCGCGCAGCGACCCGGTGTCCCGCGGCACCGGCGCGGCCGCGGCCCACTGGGCGTAGAGGGCGTCGAGCGCGAGCGTTTCCTTGGTCCGCCACCAGCGGTAGATCGTCGCCTTGCTGACGCCGGCCCGCAGCGCGACGGCGTCCATGCTGACCTGCGCCAGGCCGCGTTCGAGTAGCAGCCCGGCGGCGGCCGCGAGTATCGCCTTGTGCACCTTCTCGCTGCGCGGCCGCCCGCGGGCCTGTGCGGCTGGCTCGGTCACCGCGGGCCGCCCTCGATTTCGGCGATGTCCGCGCTGGTGAGCTCCGGGCTGGCAGCCCCGATGACCGGGTCCGCCTGGCCCGGGCGGCGGAAGCCGGCGATCGCGCCGTCGACGGCGGGGTCGCGCAGCGCCCAGGCGACCGCAACGGGGCCGGGCGAGGTGCCGTAGCGCTCCCCGACCGTCTTGAGCCGGCCGGCCAGGGCCAGGTTCGCGGTCAGCCGGGGCTCGGTGAAGTCGCGGTTGTTGTTGACGCCGAGCTCGAGGGCCCGGTGGACGGTCGCGGCCGACTCGTCGTCCTGCTGCGGTCCCCAGCCGAACTCCCAGTCACCGCCGCCGAGTGCCCGGGCGCCGAAGCCGACGCGGGTGATCTCCATGCCGGTGCCGCCGAGCTGGGTGGTCTTGAGAGTAGTTCTCATCGAAACGAAACTATCAGTTTCGATGACGCGCGGCTCCGGCGGCGCTACTTCGCCCCGGTCGACCGCCACTCGATCTCGTCCGGGCCGACCTGGTGACCGGCCGTGCAGGTCACCTGGACCTCGATCGGGTGACCGCAGCCAGCGTGCGCGAAGTCGACGAGGGGCTGCACGTCGGTGTGCCTGCGGCCCCACTCGAACAGGCCGAAGACCACCGGCATGAGGTCGTCGCCGGCCGGGGTCAGCGCGTACTCGTCGCGGGTGCGGCCGCCTGGTTCGCGGTAGGGCTGCCGCTTGAGCAGCCCCGCGTCGGTCAGCGTGCGCAGGTGAGCGGAGGCGGTGGCGGGCGCCATCTCGACCCGCTGCACGAAGTCGTCGAACCGGCTGGTGCCGTAGAACGCCTCCCGCATGATCAGCATCGCGCTGCGCGAGCCGACCAGGCCCATCGCTTTCTCGATCGGGCAGTGTCCTGCGAACGACACCGGCCCCTGGTCAACCGCCCCCTCGTCAACCGGCGCTCCGTCTTCCCGCGCCTGCTGCGTCGTCATGACGCTCACCTCTCCGCTCCCCTGACTTCAAAAGTTCGTAGTTAGCATGATACGCTCACCGAGCTGACTTCAATTTCCCGAAGTGATCAGGAGTAAACCATGAACCTCGGCAACAGCGTCGTCCTCGTCACCGGCGCCACCGGCGGGCTCGGCCAGCAGTTCGTCACCCAGGCCCTCGCCCGCGGGGCGGCCAAGGTCTACGCCGGCGCGCGGCGCGACCACGACTGGGCGGACCCGCGGGTCGTTCCGCTTCGCCTCGACGTGACCGACCCCGACGCGATCGCGGCCGCCGTCACCGCCGCCCAGGACCTCGACGTGCTCGTCAACAACGCCGGCGTTGCCGGGGCCGAGTCGCTGCTGACCTCGCCGGAGGAAGAGATCCGGGCGACGTTCGAGGCGAACGTCTTCGCGCCGCTGCGGCTGGTGCGCGCCTTTGCCCCGGTGCTCGCCCGTAACGGCGGCGGCGCGGTGATCGACGTGCACTCGGCCCTGAGCTGGCTCGCCCGCCCCGGCGCCTACGCGGCCTCCAAGACCGCGATCTGGGGGCTGACCAACGCGCTGCGCCTTGAGCTGGCCGACCAGAAGACCCAGGTCGTCGGCGCGCACCTGGGCTACGCGGACACGCCGCTCATCGCGCACCTCGACGTGCCCAAGGGCGACCCGGCGGTCATCGTCGGCAACATACTCGACGCCCTGGAGGCGGGCGAAGACGAGGCCATCGCGGACGACACGTCCACCCAGGTCAAGTCCATCCTGTCCGGGATCACCACCGGCGTGCTGCCGGCGTAGGGCGGCGTTCTCCCGCCCTGCTGGCCCGGCCGCCGGTCTCGTCACGCCGCACCGCTACCCGGGCGGCACTGCTCTTAACGCGCCTGGTCTTACCGTGCCTGGTGCTAACGTGCCGAGCGGCCGGGGCGACGGGTCTACCAGACGGAGCCGGGCCCAGCCCCGGAACTCCTTGCTGCTAACCGCGACCCGCGTGTATTCGTCAGCTCCGCCCGGCGGAGCCGCTCCCCCGATGGCCCTGTCGTAGGCGAGCTCAGACGCTCCGGGCGTCCTCAGTAGACGCGCCTACGGCGTGCGGGCTTCCCCCTCTCCGCTGCAGCTGCCCCGCGCCCGGCCGGGGAGCGTCGCCTCGCCGAAGACCGGGACCGCACCCGGCGATACCAGTCGAGGTCGCCAAAGGCCATCCGTTCGAATTCGCCCGACCCCGCGGCCTGCCCTGGCGGGGCGGCCGCCTGCTAGGGCTTCCGCGAAGCATGGGGCGGATCACACCCGCGCCCTCTTGCGATGACGGCAAAGTAATGATTGACAGTCAACTTGTTAGCGTTCACACTCACAGAAAGCCTGCGAGCCAAGGCTTTTGTGCAGAATAGAAGAAAGGATGTGATCGCTAACACGCCTGGTCGGCGCCGCCCTGCCAGCATGCTCGCGCACGGTTTCGCCGTGCCCTCGAGCTGACCGGCCCGGGCCGCGGCCGCCATGGAACGACGGCAAGCTCATCCACGGAAGGGCAGATTCAACGATGACTGTCAGACCACGACTCCGGCACCCCAGAAGATCGCTGCTCGCTCTCGCGGCCACGGTAACCCTGGCCCTCGGCGGGCTGCTGGCCGCCGGCGGCGCCTCGTCGCCGTCCCGGGCGGCAACCCAGGAACCCTGCGACATCTACGCCGCGGCCAGCACGCCCTGCGTGGCCGCCCACAGCACCACCCGGGCGCTTTACGCCGCCTACAGCGGCAACCTGTACCAGGTCAGGCGTTCCTCAGACAACACCACCGTGAACATCGGCACGGTCAGCGCGGGCGGCGTCGCCAACGCGGCCGCGCAGGACACTTTCTGCTCCGGCACCACCTGCGTGATCACCGAGATCTACGACCAGTCGGGCCACGGCAACAACCTCACCGACGCACCCGCCGGCGGCGCGGCCAGCGGCCCCGACGCGCTCGCGAACGCGACCGCGGCGCCGGCCGTGGTCGACGGCGCGAAGGTCTACGGGGTCTACATCGCGGCAGGCGACGGCTACCGCGATGACAGCACCTCGGGCATCGCGACCGGCGACGCGGCGGAGGGCGAGTACGCGGTCCTCGACGGCACGCACTCCAACAACGGCTGCTGCTTCGACTACGGCAACGCCGAGACCAACAACGACGACGACGGCGCCGGGGCGATGGAAGCCATCTACTTCGGCACCGAGACCGCCTGGGGCCGCGGGTCGGGCAACGGGCCGTGGATCATGGCCGACATGGAGAACGGCCTGTTCTCCGGCTCGGCGGCCGGGCTTAACTCGGCCGACCCGACGACCAGCAACCGGTTCACCACCGCGATGATCGAGGGCGAGTCGAACCAGTGGGCCATCCTCGGCGGCAACGCGCAGTCGGGCTCCCTGGCCACGGACTACAGCGGCGTGCGGCCTTCGGGCTATAACCCGATGAAGAAGCAGGGCGCGATCATCCTCGGCATCGGCGGCGACAACAGCAAGAGCTCGGCCGGCACCTTCTACGAAGGCGTCATGACGACGGGCTATCCGTCGTCCTCGACCGAGGCGGCCGTCCAGGCCAACATCGTCGCGGCCGGCTACACCACCTCCTCGGGCAGCACGTCCGGCGCCACCGGCACGATCGTGGCCGGCGACGACAGCAGCGACTGCGTGGACAACAACAACGCGAGCGGCACGGCCGGCAACAAGGTGCAGATGTGGGCCTGCGACGGCAACAGCGCCGCGCAGAACTGGACCGTCAACAGCAACGGGACGCTCACCATCGACGGCGGCTGTATGGACATCAGCGGCGCCAAGTACACCAACAACACGCTGATCGAACTGTGGACCTGCAACGGCGGCGCCAACCAGCAATGGGAGGCGTCCAACGGGGAGATCGTGAACCCGCACTCCGGGATGTGCCTCGACGATCCCGGATCCAACACCGCGAACGGGACGCAGCTCATCCTCTACACCTGCAACGGCGGCAGCAACCAGAAGTGGACCCTGCCGTAACCAGCTGACCTAAGCCGCAGGGCACCAGCACCCGGCCGCCGCGCCCGACCGCGGCGGCCGGGTCCAACCCGCGCCCGTTTTGAAGAACCACAACCGCTTTACCGAACGAAGGGCTGTTTCAACGATGACCTTCAGACGACGACTCCGGTCCGCGAGACGGGCACTGCTGGCTCTCGCGGCCACCGCGACCCTGCTTCTCGGCGGGCTGCTGGCCGCCGGCGGCGCTTCGTCGCCGTCCCGGGCGGCGACCCAGGAACCCTGCGACATCTACGCCGCCGCCAGCACCCCCTGCGTGGCGGCGCACTCCACCACCCGGGCGCTCTACGCCGCCTACAACGGGCCGCTCTACCAGGTCAAGCGCACGTCCGACGGCACCACGACGAACGTCTACCCGCTCAGTGCGGGCGGCTATGCGAACGGGGCAACGCAGACTTCGTTCTGTGCGAGTACCTACTGCTCGATCACCGAGATCTTCGACCAGTCGGGTCACGGCAACAACCTCAGCGACGCGCCCGCGGGCGGCGCGGCGAGCGGCCCCGACATCCTCGCGAACGCGGCCGCGGCGCCGGTCACCGCGGGCGGTCACGAGGTGTTCGGCGTCTACATCTCTCCCGGCATGGGCTACCGCGATGACACCACCTCGGGCATCGCGACCGGTAACGCCCCCGAGGGCGAGTACGCCGTCCTCGACGGCACGCACTTCAACAACGGCTGCTGCTTCGACTACGGCAACGCCGAGACCAACAACGACGACGACGGCGACGGCACGATGGAGGCCATCAACTTCGGCAACGAGACGACCTGGGGCTACGGCTCGGGCAGCGGCCCGTGGATCATGGCCGACCAGGAGAACGGCCTGTTCTCCGGTGCGAGCGCCGGCTACAACGCCGCCGACCCGACCACGAACTACCGGTTCACCACCGCGATGATCGAAGGCGGCGCCAACCTGTGGGCCATCCTCGGCGGCAACGCCGACTCGGGCTCGCTGTCCACCGACTTCAGCGGGGTGCGGCCGTCGGGCTACAACCCGATGAAGAAGCAGGGCGCGATCATCCTCGGCATCGGCGGCGACAACAGCGACAGCTCGGCGGGCACCTTCTACGAAGGCGTCATGACATCCGGCTACCCGACCGCCGCGACCGAAGCCGCCGTCCAGGCCAACATCACCACCGTCGGCTACGCGAACTACACGCTGCCGGGCAACCCGTTCACCAGCGGCGCGGTGATCTCGCTGCGGGCCACCACGCCCTGCTGCACCGGCGACTACCTCACGGGCAACACCAGCGGCGACGTTGTCGGCGCCGCGGCCGTGACCTCAAGCAGCTCGTCGACCCTGAAGGCGGACGCGACCTGGATCGTGGAGCCAGGCCTGGCCAACAGCGCGTGCGTCTCGTTCAAGTCGGACAACGGGTCAGGCGACTACATACGCCATTACAATTTCGAGCTCTACCTGGAACCAAGCGACGGCACGTCCCAGTTCGCGCAGGACGCCACCTTCTGCCCGCGGGCGGGGAACAGCGGCTCGAATTACTCGTTCATGTCCTACAACTACAGCTATAAGTACATCCGGCATTACAACTACGTCGGGTACGTCGCCAGCGACGGCGGTTCCAATACCTGGGACGCCTCCAGCCTCTGGTACGAGGACTCCACCTG
This sequence comes from Trebonia sp., assembly GCA_036501515.1. Lineage (GTDB taxonomy): Bacteria > Actinomycetota > Actinomycetes > Streptosporangiales > Streptosporangiaceae > Trebonia. Next base: position 10,586 of record DASYAD010000189.1, read on the forward strand.
GGCGGTCGCCTCGCCGTGGAGTTAGGGCCTGGAGTTAGGCCTGGAGTTAGCGCCTGCAGTTAGCCCCGGTATTAGCCCTGCAGTTGGCTCAGAGCGCTTTTACACCTGACCGACAGGATGAGGGCGCATTCTGGAATCACAGTCGGGTTGGGAGGCGCGCTCCTCGAGCACTCTGCCCCGTTGCCTGCCGCGGGCCACAAGCTTCGCGGCAGGCAACGTCCCCGGCCGGCCGCCGGTCAGCCCATCGACTTGGCGCCGTCGAGCGACTCCCTGATGATGTCGGCGTGGCCGGCGTGCTGTGACGTCTCGCTGATCATGTGCAGCAGCGCGCGCCGTGCGGTCCAGCGCGCACCCGGCTCGTTCCACGGGGCGGGCGGCAACGGGTGGCTGACCTCAAGATCGGGCGCGGTCGCGAGGAGTTCGTCGGTCTGTGCGGCCACTTCCGCGTACTCGGCCAGCACGCCGGCCAGCGTCTCGCCGGGCAGCAGCTTGAACCCGTCGCTCCAGGCCGCGTAGTCCGCCTCGGTCAGGTTGTTGAAGTCCAGCCCCGTCGCCGGGCCGTGCACGACGAAAGTCGTCCAGTTGCGCTCGCAGGCCGTGACGTGCTTGATGAGGCCGCCGATCGACAGCGCGCTCACCGTGGTGCGCTGCCGCGCCTGGTCGTCGGTCAGGTCCCGCGCGGTGAAGCGCAGGAAGTGCCGGGCGTGAGCCAGCTCCGCCAGCAGGTCCGCCCGCTCGCCGGTGACCGTCGTGATGCTGCCAGAAGTGCCGGAGGTCATGAGCTTCCGCCTTTCGCTTGTTGCGTCTTGGTTCTCTTGCCTGCCTGACAATTCCAAGGCTAGAGGCCATTGCGGCCAGTTTCTGTCCTCAATGCCGGCGACAATAAAAAACATGGCGAACACCAGCTCCCGTGCCCTGCGCCTGCTCTCGCTGCTGCAGAATCACCGCTTCTGGCCCGGCGGCGAGCTGGCCGGGCGGCTCGGTGTGTCACCGCGCACGCTGCGCAGGGACGTGGACCGGCTGCGCGAACTCGGCTATCCCGTCACCGCCCACCCGGGCGTGGACGGCGGCTACCAGCTGGCCCCGGGAGCGGCGCTGCCGCCGCTGGTGCTCGACGACGACGAGGCCGTCGCCGTCGTGGCCAGTCTGCGGCTGGCCGCCGCGGGCGCCGTCACCGAAGCGGCCGCGCGTACCCTCGCCAAGATCACCCAGGTCATGCCCGCCCGGCTGCGCCGCCGGGCCGAGGCGGTCGCCGCCATGACCGAGTCGGCCAGCTGGGACCCCGCGCGGGCGGGGCAGGCCGCCATCGACACCGACGTCGTGGCCGGCGCGGCCCTGGCCTGCCGGGACGCGGAGCGCATCCGCTTCGGCTACGTCGCCGCGAACGGCGAGCGGACCGAGCGTCACGTCGAGCCGCACCGGCTGGTAGTACTCGACCGGCGCTGGTACCTGGTCGGCTACGACCTGAACAGGAACGACTGGCGCAGCTTCCGGCTGGACCGGGTAGCGGGCCCGCCCCAGCCGACCGGCGCCAGGTTCCGGCCGCGCGCGCTGCCCGCCGCCGACGCCGCCGAGTTCGTCCGCAGGAACATCTCCGGCGCTCAGCGGGCCGGGACGTGGCGGGTCGAGGCGGTCGTTGAGGCGCCGGCCGCGGTCATCAGGGAGCGCATCGGCCGCTGGGCCGAGGTCGAGGAAGACGGCCAGGACCGCTGCCTGGTCACGATGGTCACCCAGGACGACGACTGGCCGGTGATCGCACTGGGGGTGACCCGCGCGGACTTCCGGGTGCTGTCACCGCCGGAGCTGGCTAGCCGGGTCGCGGACTGGGGCGCCCGCTTCAGCCGCGCTTCCGCGCCGCCCGCA
>DASYAD010000190.1:0-2440 GCA_036501515.1 Trebonia sp.
GTCTCGTGTCCCTGGCCCTGGGTCTGCACGGAGACGGCGAGCACGGCCTTGCCAGTCGGGTTCACCCGGAGGTCGGCGCCGTCGGCCATAGCGAGGCCCAGGATGTCCATCTGGCTGCGCGGGCCTGCGCCGACGCCCTCGGTGAAGAAGCTCAGCCCGATGCCCATGTACTCGCCGCGGGCCCGCCGTTCAGCCTGCTCGCGGCGCAGCTCGTCGTAGCCGGCCATGTCCAGGGCCAGCCGCAGCGCCCGCGGGTAGTCGCCTGAGTCGTACTGCCACCCGGCCGGGGTGGTGTAGGGGAACTGTTCGGGCCGCAGCAGGTTGCGCATCCGCAGCTCCGCCGGGTCCATGCCGAGCTCGCGCGACAGCATGTCGGTCAGCCGCTCGACCAGGTACACGGCCTCGGTGATGCGGAACGAGCACGAGTAGGCGACACCGCCCGGCGCCTTGTTCGTGAACACGCCGGTGACCTCGCAGTACGCCGCGCGCGTCCGGTAGGAGCCGGTGAAGATGTGAAAGAAGCCCGCGGGGAACTTCGACGGCTGCGCGGCCGCGTTGAACGCGCCGTGGTCGGCGAGCACCTTGGCGCGCAACGCGAGGATCTCGCCGTCCGCGGTCGCGGCGATCTCGCCGTGCATGTGGTAGTCGCGCGCGAACGTGGTGGACATCAGGTTCTCCGACCTGTCCTCCACCCACTTCACTGGCCGGCCGGTCGTCATCGAGGCGACGATCGCGCACAGGTAGCCCGGGTAGACGGGTACCTTGGCGCCGAAGCCGCCGCCCAGATCGGGCGACACGACCCGGATCTTGTGCTCGGGCAGCCCGGTGATGGCCGCGTAGAGCGTGCGGTGGGCGTGCGGGGCCTGGCTGGTCACCCATAGAGTCAGCCTGCCGCCGACGGCCTCGTAGTCGGCGATCGCGCCGCAGGTCTCCAGCGGCGCCGGGTGCGACCGCGGGTAGAGCATGTCGCAGCCGACCACCACGTCGGCCGCGGCGAACGCCGCGTCGGTGGCCGCCTTGTCGCCGGCTGACCAGTCGAAGATGCGGTTGCCGTCTGGCATGTCCTCGCGGACCACCGGCGCGCCGGGGTCGAGCGCGGTGAGCGCGTCCATCAGCGGCGGCAGCGGCTCATAGTCGACGGCGATCAGCTCGAGCGCGTCTCGCGCCGCGTAGCGGTCCGTCGCCACCACGAACGCGACCTCCTGGCCCTGGAAGCGCACCTTGTCGGTGGCCAGCACCGCCTGCACGTCTCCGAACACCGTCGGCATCCATGCCATGCCGCGTTCGGCCAGGTCGTCGCCGGTGAGCACGGCCACGACCGCCGGGTGGGCGCGGGCGGCGGCGGCGTCGACAGAGACGATCCTGGCGTGCGCGAGCGGGCTGCGCAGGATCGCGCCGTGCAGCATGCCAGGCAGCGTGATGTCGTCGATGAAGGTGCCCTGCCCCCTGATGAACCGGGCGTCTTCCTTGCGGGCGAGCGGCCCGTAGGCGCCGGTCATGCCCCGTCACCTCCGGTCCGGCCCTCGTGCTTGGCGGCCCATAGCACGGACCTGACGATGTTCTCGTACCCCGTGCAGCGGCAGACCTGACCGGAGATCGCCTCGCGGATCTCTTCCGGGGACGGGTCGGGGTTGTGGTCGAGCAGCCAGCGCGCTGTCATGAGCATGCCGGGCGTGCAGAAGCCGCACTGCAGCCCGTGGCAGGCGGCGAAGGCGTCCTGCACCGGGTCGAGGATACCGCCCCTGGGCAGGCCTTCCACGGTGGTGACCCGCCGCCCGTCTGCCATGACGGCGAGCACGGTGCAGGACTTGACCGGCGTCTCGTCGAGCCACACCACGCAGGCGCCGCAGTTGGACGTGTCGCAGCCCCAGTGCGAGCCGGTCAGCCGCAGCTCGTCACGCAGGAAGTGGATGAGCAGCAGCCGCGGCTCGACGACCCGCGCGTAATCGGTTCCGTTCACGGTGACGGTGATCTTCACGACGCCTGCCCGCGGGCCCGGCTGATGGCGAGGCGCAGCACCCGGGCGGTGAGCTCCCGCACCAGGTGCCGCTTGTAGTCGGCGGGGCCGCGCTGGTCGGAGCCAGGACGGCAGTGCTCCGCCGCGATCTCGCCGGCCCGCGCCAGGGTCTCCTCGCTGGCCGGCCGGCCGCGCAGGAACTCCTCGGCCTCCGCCGCGACGAAATGCGTGGCGCCGACCGCGGTCAGCCCGATGCCGACGTCGGCGATGCGAGCTCCGTCGCCCGTCAGCCAGACCGCCGCGCCGGCGGCGCCGATCGGCCAGTCGCCGATCCGCCGGGCTACCTTCATGTACGCGCTGCCGCCATCGAGCCGGATGGGCAGCCTGATCTCGGTGAGCATCTCGTCGGGGCCGACGACGGTCTGGTAGGGGCCGGTGTGGAACGCCCGCGCGGACACCTCCCGGCTGCCGTCGGGGCCGCGG
>DASYAD010000191.1:0-2003 GCA_036501515.1 Trebonia sp.
CGCCGGCGCGGAAGTCACGCTGGACGGCGACTTCTTCCGCCTGGACCGGGTCCGGATTCTGCCCGCGCCGCGGCCGCCCGTGCCGGTCGTGATCGGCAGCCGCTCGGACGCGGCGCTGCGCCGGGTCGCGCGCTACGGCGACGGCTGGCTGGGCCTGTGGATCTCCCCCGCCCGGTACGCGAGCGCCACGGCGCTGATCGCCAAGCACGCGGCGGACGCCGGCCGGGACGTGCCGGCCTGGCAGCATGGCATGCACGTGTGGTGCGGGCTCGGCGCCTCCCCCGGTGCCGCCCGCGACAGGCTGAGCGAGACGATGGAGGGTTTTTACCACGTTCCGTTCGGAAAATTCGAAAAATACACCCCCTACGGAACAGCCGGGCAGATAGCCGAGAGCCTGCGGCCGTATGTCGAGGCGGGCTGCCGGTCGTTCAACCTGATACCAGTGGCGGACAGCGAGCAGGCGACGATCGATGGCGCGGCCGAGGTGCGCGCGCTGCTAGGAGCACAACTGACATGACAGAACGCGTAGCGATCGTCACCGGCGGGACCCGCGGCATCGGGGCCGCGATCAGCGAGCTGCTCGCGGCCGACGGCACGCACGTCGCCGGCGTGTACGCGGGGAACCACGGCGCCGCCAGGGAACTGGCCGCCCGGCTCACCAAGGCGGGCGGCTCGGTCAGCGTGCACCAGGGCGACATCGGCGACTTGGACTTCTGCCGGGCGCTCGTGGCCGGGCTCGTCGCGGACCGGGGACGGGTGGACTACCTGGTCAGCAACGCCGGGCTGCTGATCGAGAACAAGGTCGCGGCGATGACGGCCGATGAGTGGGACGCGGCGCTGCGGGTGAACCTCTCCGCGCCGTTCTACCTCGCCCAGGCCGTGCTGGCGCCGATGACCGCGCAGGGGTTCGGCCGGATCGTGAACGTTGGCTCGGTGACCGCGGCGATGGGTAACCCGGTCGAGGCCGGGTACGGAGCAGCCAAGGCGGGCCTGCTCGGGCTGACCCGCTCGCTGGCCCGGGCAGTGGCCCGCAAGGGCATCACGGTCAACCTGGTGGTCCCGGGCGTGTTCGAGACCGAGATGACAGCCTCGATGCGCCCGGAGGCGCAGGAGGCGATCCGCGCGATGATCCCGCTCGGCCGCCGCGGCGACCCGCGGGAACTGGCCGCCGCCGTCCGGTTCCTGCTGTCCGACGAGGCCAGCTACGTCACCGGCTCGGTGGTGACCGTGGACGGCGGTCTGAGCATGGGCGCCTGACGATGGGCCAGGACGTGAGCGTGGTCGTCGGGGCCGCGGAGGGCATGGGCCTTGCCGTGAGCGAGAGGCTCGCCCGCTCGCATTCGGGCCGGCTGGTGCTCGCCGACGTCCAGGGCGACGAGGTCGCCGGGGTCGCTGAGCGACTGCGCAGCTCGGGCGCGCCCGTCAGCTGATCTCGGGTATCCGGTCCGCGCGGCGGAGGACCGCCACTCGCTCGGCGATCCGCCAGCCATCGGCGGTCTTCGTCACGACGTCGCGATACGTGACGCTGCCCGCCTTGCCGTTCGCGAGCAGGCCGATGCCCTTGCACAGCGCCCGAACCGTGCCGTCGCCGTCCTCGGTGACGACGACGTCGACGGTGTGGTGGGCCAGTGGATGGCGCGAGCCAGGATCGGCCCAGAGCGCCGCGATCGCGGCGGGACTATGGTGGACGCCCTGCCCGAAGTCGGAGACGTCATAGCGCCCGTCCGGGGTGAAGAGCTCGTCGACGCGGCTGAACTGCCGCTCGTCGATGACGTGTCCGTACAGCGCGAGCAGTTCACGGATCGCGAGCCTGTCCTCAGCGGTGAGCATCTCCGTCGCCCTCCCGGGTCATATCTTGCGCTGCGCCCGCAGCCACGCCACGGTCTTCTCGACGCCGGCGCGGACGGGCGTCAACGTGATGCCGAGTTCGTCGTTGGTCCGCGAGGGATCGACGAGCGGCGTGGGGTAGCTCGCCTCTGCCATTGCCCGCATCGGGCCGATGT
>DASYAD010000192.1:0-1750 GCA_036501515.1 Trebonia sp.
GCCGCAGGCGTGCAGCCGCGGCAGCAGTCCGGACCGGCGGCCTGCGTTGAGGATCCAGCGGGCCTCGTCCTCGTCGAACCGGCCTTCCTCGCAGTCGACGTCCACGCTGTCCGCGCCCACGGCGGCGGCGTCCGCGCACCACGCGCACACCGCGTCGATGTAGTCGCTGCGGCGGCCGAAGAACTCCGGCGGCACCGTGTGCGCGGCCATGAACGTCACGTGCACCCGGGGCATGCCCGGCTCTTCCTCGAGCGAGCGGAGCATCCGCACGTCGGCCAGCTCGCCGTCCCTGGTGAGGTGGTAGCCGGTCTTCGCCTCGACCGTCGTCGTGCCGGACTGCAGCCAGAGGGCCAGCCGCTCACGCACGTTGTTGCACAGCGTCCAGGGGTCGGTGCCCCTGGTCACGGTCACCGTGGACGAGATGCCGCCGCCCGCCGCGGTGATCTCGGAGTCGGACAGCCCGCTGGACCGCATGGCCATCTCGGCGTACCTGTTGCCCGCGTAGACCGGATGGGTGTGCGCGTCGATCAGGCCGGGCGTGACCAGGCCGCCGCCCAGGTTCTCCACCAGGTCCACGTCGACGATGTCGTCGACGACGCCTGGAACGCTGCGCGGGAGTTCAGCGGAGGGGCCGACCCAGGCGATGCGGTCGTCGCTAGTCACGATGGCGGCGTTGCTGAGGATCTCAGACCCCGTCCACAGCCGGCCGATGTTGGTCAGCAACCGGGCCGTCATGGGCGCGTCCTAGCGTGCCGGGAACCGCAGGGGTGGGTTCCAGCCATCATGATCGGCCACCTGCCATGCTGTGTAGACGTCGGCGCTGACCGTACTGTCCTGGTAATGCGAACGGCGCGCTCGCGTTTTGGCAACGCTGTGCGCGACCGTTCCTTCCATATCGGTTCAGTTACGGTATTGCACCCGGGGGGTCGGAGACAAGCCCCTCTTGCAAATGCTCAGCTAACTCCGGGCTGGCCGTGCCGAGGGCGGGGAGTCGCTCGAGTTCCGCGGCCAGCTCAGGCGGCACGCGAGCCTCGAGCAGGGTCCCGTCGGGGCCGTGCTCGACGCGAGTGACCTCACCCGCGGCGTGCGCTCGCGCCACCAGGTCGCCCCGGCTGTAGGGCACGCTGACCCGGACCGGGCGGTCGCGCTCGGGCAGCGCCTGCTCGATCGCGGCGCGGAGTTCGCCGAGCCCCTCGCCGGTCTTCGCGGAGACGGTGACGGCGCCGCGCTCGCGCAGCTGCAGCGCCTTGAGCGTCACCGGATCGGCTTCGTCGATCTTGTTGATCACGACGAGCTCAGGCACGTTCCCCGCGCCGACCTCCGCCAGCACGCCGCGGACCGCAGCGAGCTGCGCCTGCGGATCGGCGTCCGAGCCATCCACCACGTGCAGCACCAGGTCCGCCTGGGCGGCCTCCTCGAGCGTGGACCTGAACGCGTCCACCAGCTGGTGCGGCAGGTGCCGGACGAAGCCCACCGTGTCGGTGAGCGTGAACGGGCGCCCGGCCGGCGTCTCAGCCCGGCGCACGGTCGGGTCCAGGGTGGCGAACAGCGCGTCCTCCACCAGCACCCCGGCGCCGGTCAGCGCGTTCAGCAGGCTCGACTTCCCGGAGTTGGTGTACCCGGCGATCACCACCGACGGCACCGCGTTGCGCCGCCGCTGGCCGCGCTGCACCTCACGCCCGGTCTTGAACCCGGAGATCTCGCCGCGCAGCTTCGAGATCCGCGTCCTGATCCGGCGCCGGTCGGTCTC
>DASYAD010000193.1:0-33593 GCA_036501515.1 Trebonia sp.
CCGGCCAGGACTGACATCCCCGACAGCCCGGTTGTGCTGCACGCGGTGGCCGACGAACGGGAGGAAGCCGACGTCATCACCGCCGAGATCGAGAAGCTGCTCGGCGGCGCGTCCTTCCACGCGCTCGACAGCCGCGCGGTCGACGGACGCGACCGGGCCGAGCACCAGCTGTCGTTCGCCGACTTCGCGGTGCTGTACCGGACCTCGGCCCAAGCCGTCGCGATCGGCGAGGCGCTGGCCAGGCGCGGATTCCCCTTCCAGCGCCGGGCCCACTCCCGGCTGACCGAGCTGCCCGGCGTCAGCGACATCCTGGCCGCCCTCACCCCGTCCGACGCCCTGGCCGAGTCGGCGGAGGCAGGCCCGGTAGCCGCCAGGCTGGCCGCCGCGGTCGAAGCGGCGCTGGCCAGCGCCGGCGACTCTCCCCCGAACGGCACCGCGGCTGACGGCACCGGCGTGGGCGGTGCGGTAGTCGGGGGCACCCCGGATCCGGCTGGCCGGGCGGAAGCCATCATGGCGATCCGCGCGGCCGCCGAGGTGCTGGCGCCGCTGGCGGCCCGCTGCGGGACCGATCTGGACCGGTTTCTCGACGAGCTGTCACTGGGTGCGGAGGTGGACACCTGGGACCCGCGGGCCGACCGCATCTCGCTGCTGACGCTGCACGCCGCCAAGGGCCTTGAGTTCCCGGTGGTGTTCATCGCCGGGTGCGACGACGGGCTGCTGCCGCTGCGCTCCTGGCGCGGCGCCGAGGTCGACTACGCTGAGGAACGGCGGCTGCTTTTCGTCGGCATGACCAGGGCCACCACCCGGCTGACGCTGCTGACGGCGGCCAGGCGGACCCTGCGCGGTGAGCTCACCGAGTGCGTGCCGTCGCCGTTCCTCTCCTCGGTCGACCAGTCCCTGCTCGACCGCCGCGGCGGCGCGGCAACGGCCCGGTCGCGGCGCCGCCCGAAGGACCAGCAGGTCGCGCTGTTCTGACGGAGAAGGCCAGTGGGCGCCGCCCCTGCCGCGAAGTGAAGGTGGCGGCCATCTGCCACTGCTGTGAAGTGGAAGGTAGCGGCTGTGGATAACATGTCCGCCGCTGACGGCTGTGGAGAACTTGTTGAGAACCTGTCGGTAACCGGTTGAGAACCTGTGCGTACGCATGTGGACTACGAGCATGCGGTGGGCGTTTCCACAGGGCTGACCTGGATCTTCGGTGGTGCTTCCCGCGTGTGGACTACCGGGTGCCGGGGTTATCCACAGGCATATGAACCGATCACAACGTTGTGGATCGTGGCCGGCCACGATACCTGCCCGCCAGCGCTGCCACCCGGCGACGAGGCTGGGAATAGCCGCATGAACCCCTGGTCGCAGGGTTATCTCGGAAATAAATTGCATGGTGGAAGTTTGGGTGCGCTATGACGCACCCGAACTTCCATAATAATTAGTCTGCCAGCAGTTGCGTGCCCAGCCCGGGGTGGTTGGTTCCGGGCCGGGCACGTGCTGGGGCCGTTCGGCGAAGCTGTTACTTCGCCTGGGTGAGGTCGTAGACGGTGGTGCCGCCGACGGTCTCCGACTTGAAGTGGGCCGCTACCCAGGAGGCGATGGACGAGGAGCCGCTGCCGCCGCCGAAGCTGTTGCTGCTTTCGCCGACGTAGTAGTGGATCTCGCCCTTGGCCACCATGGCCTCGAACTGGGCCAGGGTCGGCGTGGGATCGGTGCCGTTGAACCCGCCGATCGCCAGGACCGCGTCGCCGCCTGTGGCGAGCTCGATCGGGGCGGCGGACTGTGAGCCCTCGGTCGCGGCGACCCACTTGTACTTCGACGCGTCCGTCTCAAGCAGCTTGATCAGCGCGCTGCTCACCTGGGTGTTGCCAGACAGGCCGCCCGCGCCGCCGAAGCCGCCCGCACCGTCGCCGGCCGCCCCCGGTCCGCCGGTCCGCGTGCTCGTGCTGCCGGTGCCCGTCGAACCCGTACCGGTGCTGCCGGTCCCGGTCGAACCCGTGCCCGTGCTGCCGGTTCCGGTTGATGTCGAGCCGCCGGGGATGCCGCCGGTGCCGCTTGGCGGTGTGCCCGTGCCGGCCGAGCCAGTCGTGCGGCCGGTTGGCCCGCCGGTCGACCCGCTCGTGCCGCCCGTCTTCCCTGGTGCGGTACCAGTGCCCGTGCTCCCCGTGCTGCCGGTCCCGGTGCCGCCGGTGCCGGTTCCAGTTCCGGTGCCGGTGCCGGTGCCGAAGCCGCCGCCGGTACCGCCCGGGCCGCCGCCGGCGCCGCCTGGCGCGCCCCCGCCGCCGAACGACCCGGCCACGGTGGGCCCGGCGCTCGGGATCGAACCGGTGTGGGTGGTGTTGGCGGTGTCCAGGCTGTAGGCCAGCGGGCCGCCGAGGCCAGCCACCATCGCCAGCACAAGCGGTGCGTAGGCCAGGGTCGCGGCGCCCTTTCTGCCGCTCGCCCGCAGGGCCGGGGCAGCGAAGACGGCGGCCGCGCCAAGCACCCCGGCGACCAGCACAGTCCAGCGCAGCCAGGGCAGCCACGCGGGAGTCCGGTTCAGCAGCTCGTAGGCCCAGACGCCGGTCCCGAGCACGCCGATCGCGGCGGCGATCCGGCCGGCCAGCGGCAGTCCCGCCTGCCAGAGCGAGATCGCGCCGACGCCGGTAAGCGCGGCGATCGCGGGTGCGAGTGCCACCATGTAGTAGGGGTGGATGATGCCCTGCATGTAGCTGAAGACGAGGCCGGTCACTAGCAGCCAGCCGCCCCAGAGCAAGGCGAACGCGCGGGTGCGAGAGGTTCTGGCCGCCCGCCTTGACACCCACAGCAGCGCGACCAGCGACAGCAGCGCGGCCGGGAGCAGCCAGCTGATCTGGCCGCCGAATTCCGCGGCGAACAGCCGGAACGGTCCGGTCGCGCCGCCGAAGGCGCTGCCGCCACCGCCGCCGCCGACAGAACCGGTCTCTGAACCGTCTAGCCGGCCGAGCCCGTTGTAACCGAGGGCCAGCTCAAGGATGTTGTTGTTGGTCGACCCGCCGAAGTACGGCCGGTCCGCGGCCGGCACGAGTTCGGCGACCGCGATCCACCAGCCGGCGCCGGCGATGACGCCGCCGAGTCCGGCCAGCAGCTGCCACAGCCTGCGGCGCAGCCGGGAGGGGCCCGCCCACAGGTAGGCGATGCCGAAGCCGGGCAGCACCAGGAACGCCTGCGCCATCTTGCTGAGGAAGGCGAAGCCGAGCAGTACGCCGGCCAGCACCAGCCAGCGGGTCCTGTCCCGCTCGATCGCCCGCTGTACGGCGTACCCGGCGGCCGTCATCAGCAGCACGAGCAGCGCGTCCGGGTTGTTGAAGCGGAAGATGAGCGCGGCGGCCGGGGTAAGCGCCAGGGCGACGCCGGCGACGAGCCCGGCACCCGGACCGAACCACCGGCGCACGGCCGCGAACAGCAGCCAGACGGAACCCGCGCCCTCGACCGCCTGCGGTGCAAGCAGCGACCAGGAGTTGAACCCGAAGATCCGGCCGGACAGCTCGTCGACCCACAGCGACGCCGGGGTCTTGTCGACGGTGATGAAGTTCGAGGAGTCGAACGAGCCGAAGAAGAACGCCTTCCACGACCGGGTGCCCGCCTGCACGGCGGCCGCGTAGAAGTCGTTGGCGTACCCGTTCCTGCTCAGGTCCCACAGGTAGAGCAGCGCGGTGAGGGCGAGCAGGCCGAGCAGGCCCGGACGGGCCCAGCCGGGATCTTCCGCCGGGCCGCGCCACAGCCGCCGCAGCCGGCTGGCGCGCGGCGGCGGCTCGACTGGTCTGAAGGTGGCGGTCGCGGCGCTCATCGAACGCCTCCAAGGGGACGCGAGGCGGCGCCGGGGGCGGCTGTCGTAGCGGCGGCCTGGGCGGCCGCCGTCGTGCGCTGCGACGGGATCGTGGCTGACCTGAGCGTTGGCACCTTGATCGTCCCGCGGGCGAGGCCGAGCACGAGGCGGGCGATGCCGCGCAGGTCGCCGAGCGCGGTCGACACGATGTCGACCCGCGAATCGGTGTCGTCGACCCAGTCGACGGGCACCTCGTGGATGCGCAGCCCCGCGCGCTCGGCCAGCACGAGCAGCTCCGTGTCGAAGAACCAGCCGCGGTCCTCGACCAGCGGCAGCAGCTCTCTGGCGGGGCAGGCGCGGATCGCCTTGAACCCGCACTGGGCGTCGCTGAAGCCGACCCGGAGGGTGAGCCGTAGCAGCAGGTTGTAGCAGCGCGAGATGATCTCGCGCTTGGGTCCTCTGACCACCCGCGAGCCGCGGGCGAGCCGGGTGCCGATCGCGACGTCGCTGTGGCCGGACAGGAGCGGCGCGATCAGCGGGGGCAGCGCGTTCAGGTCGGTGGACAGGTCCACGTCCATGTAGGCGACTACTTCGGCGTCGGATGACGACCAGACCTGGTGCAGCGCACGGCCCCGTCCGGGCAGGACCAGGTGGACGGCGCGTACCTCGGGGAACTTCTCCTCAAGGGAGCAGGCCTCCGACCAGGTGCCGTCGGTGCTGCCGTTGTCCGCGATCGTGACCCGGGCGCTGAAGGGGAAGGCGTCCCGTAGGTAGTCAACGAGCCGCGTGACGCCAGGTGCGAGGTCGCGCTCCTCGTTCTTGACCGGGACGACGATATCTACTTGAGGTGTCTCACTCATGCCCAGAGTGTGCGAAGCGTGACTGGGCGAGCCCTGCCTCGAACTTGCAGGCGTCCTATGAGTGCACGGCGAACTTCTGAGATTCCTTTGAAGCGGTCAGGACGGCGCGCCCTTGAACGCGCGTTCGCGCAGGATCAGGCGCAGGACCTGTTTCATGCCTTCTCTGGTCGGCCCCGACAGCGCGCCGCCGGGCGTGCGGTCGGCCGCCTCGATCAGGTAAACGGTCACGTCGGCGGGGTAATCCTCGCCCAGCAGCCAGCGGGCGAACGCCAGCGCGTGATCCCAGCGGAAGGACTGGCTGCGAAGCCCGGACAGCGGCGGCATCTCGTCGACTTCCGCGCCCGAGACCCGGGAGACCGTCCCCGCAGGAGCGCCGGTGCCGCCCGCGTCGACGACGATGACCCGTTTGGCGCCGCGCAGCTGAAGTGCGACGTCGATCCCGGCGCCGGCGGCGTCGACGAGCCTGACACCGGGCGGTACGCCGTCGTCCCTGAGCTGGCGGACCAGGGCAAGCCCGGCCCCTTCGTCGGCCTGCGACTGGTCGCCGCAGCCGACGACGGCCAGCTCGGCCTCGGGCGCCATGACTGGACCTTCCCTGGCCGGGCGTCGCGGCAGCGCGTTGGGAGCCGGCCGCCCCTATTGCGCCGAAATAGCCTTTTTGCGGCCATTGTGTGCGGACCGCAAATTATTTACGCAGGTTATTGCCGCGGGCGTCGAAGTGTCTATCGTGAACGTAATGCACGAACTGTCGATCTGCGCTTCGATCGCCGACATCGCGACCCGCCACGCGGCCGGGCGCACGGTCGTGGCCGTCAACCTGCGCATCGGCCAGCTGCGCCAGATCGTGCCGGACACCCTGGTCTACTGCTGGGAGCTGGTCAGCGCGGACACGCCGCTCAGCGGCGCGCGGATCAGCGTCGAGTACGTGCCCGCGCGCGTCAGCTGCCGCGGCTGCCAGCAGGTCACCGAGGTCGGCGCGGTCCCGCTGCTGGCCTGCGGCGGCTGCGGCGGCACCGACGTCGAGGTCGTGTCTGGCGAGGAATTCCTCATTATCTCCCTTGAGCTCGAGCAAGAAGGAGCAAGTGCCTGATGGGGCGCTTTCACCGGCACGAGGACGGCACCGAGCATTCCCATGACCCAGCGCACGCTAACGACCCAGAGCACCCGAACGACCCAGCGCACCCGAACGACACTGGCCGCGCGACCGGGGACCACTCGGGTTATGCGACCGGCACCGAGCGGGTGGAGGTTCTCGAGCGGATCTTCGGCGAGAACGACAGGACCGCGGCGCAGAACCGGGCGGATTTCCGCGCGGCCGGAGTCCGGGTGGTGAACCTGATGTCGTCGCCCGGCGCGGGCAAGACCGCGCTGCTGCGCGAGAGCCTGGCCCGGCTGGCGGGCCAGCTGCGGGTCGGGATCATCGAGGGCGATATCGAGACCAGCATCGACGCGGACCGGCTGGCGGGTTTCGGCGCCGAGATCGCGCTGGTCAACACGGGCAACGGGTTCGGCGGCGAATGCCACCTTGACGCGCCGATGGTGCGGTCGGCGCTGCCCCGGCTGCCGCTGGCCGACCTCGACCTGGTGCTGATCGAGAACGTGGGCAACCTGGTCTGCCCGGCCGAGTTCGATGTCGGCGAGAACGCCAGGGCCATGGTCTACGCGGTCACCGAGGGCGAGGAGAAGCCGCTCAAGTACCCGGTGATGTTCCGCTCCTGCGCCCTGGTCGTCATCAACAAGGTAGACCTGCTGCCCTACCTCGACTTCGACCTGGACGAGTTTCTGCGTAACCTGCGCAAGGTCAACCCTGCGGCGCAAGTCCTGCAGGTCAGCGCCCGCACCGGGGACGGCGTCGACGCCTGGTGCGACTGGCTGCGTGCCCTGCTCGACCCGGCGGGCGGGCTAACCGTCCGCTAGTCCGCGTCGGTCCGGCTTTCCCAGCCGCGCGGCCGGGCCGGGCTGAGCACCTGGGAGGCGGTCCGCGCCTCGGTGAGCGCCGCCGTCATCATGTCGGCGGCCTGCCCCGCGGCCGCGAGCGCCTCGATCACCTCGGTTACCGAGTTGTCGGGGTCGAGCCCGTCGGCGTTGGTGAGCTGCCCGTCCTCGTGCTGGATAACGAGGAAGCGCGCGAGCTGCTCGCACAGCTGGGGCAGGCCCTGGCCGATGAGCTCAAGGCTTCTGACGATGGCACGGACGTCGGTCGAGTTGGATAGCTCGCCGCCGCCGTTGGTGAGCTCGTTAAGCACCGCGATCGCGTGCGCCGCCTGGTTGGCGATCTCACGCGGGGTCATGGTGCTCGCTAGCTCGGTCACCGGGCGACCTTGGCGTCGCGAGCGCAGGGCAGCGCTAGCTGCTCAGGCATCCGTCTCCTCGGGGGACTCGGGGGTTGTCCGTCGGGTCTACAGCATGGTGTGCCCGACTTAACGCTCCTCTAACGATACGTCGCTGGTCGCGCCCGGTCAGCCGGAGTGAGCAGCGCACGACCGCGTCGCACCCAGGGAAAAGCCACGTTTAGGGCGGACCGGAACGGCTAGTCTCAACACTCGTGCCGGTAAGCGACGAAGGCAGCCAGTTCCCCGCTGGCGATGCCGGGGAACCCGTGATGCCCGGGGAAACGACGAGGCCCGGGGAATCCGTTGAGGTGTTTCCCCCGCTACCGGGCGAAGACGAGATGTTCGGCGGGGACGGCGAGCGGGAACGGCGGGAGCGGGCCGCGCTGCTCCGGGCGACGCAGCCGGCCGGGGCCGTGTTCGCGCTCGGCTGGGTGATGGCCGAGCTGTACGACCCGAAGCGGCGGGTGAGCGTGACCGTCCGCCAGCCGCCGTTCGACCCGGATACGCAGCTTCCGCAGGTCGCCGACCTGGCGGCGGACCCGAAGCTGGTCTTCCTGGCCGCGGAGCTGGCCGAGTACCTGCACTACTTCCCCAAGCTGGCGCGGGCGCTGCGGCCGGTTACCGTCCAGGCGAACAAGAAGAAGAAGGCGGTCAGCGCCGAGAACCTCGCGGCCGCTGAGGCGGCGGAGCAGGCCGAGCAGGCCGCCGGGCGGGCGGAACTCGCCGCGGAGCAGGCCGAACTCGCCGCTGAGCGGGCGCAGCGGGCCGGTGAGGCGGATGACGTGGTGCAGGCCACCGCCGCTTCCGCCGCGGTAGCCGCCGCTGCCGCCAGTGCCGCGGTGGCCGCCAGTGCCGCGGAACGGCCGTACTCGGAGACGGCGCTGTTCGCCGCCGTGGCCGGGCTGAACGAGGCCGTCATGGACGAGTTCGCCGACGACCCCGAGCGGCTCAGCGCCTATCAGCTCGGTCTGTCGCTGAGTGACCTGGTGTGGCTGCCGTCGGCGGGTCCGCCAAGCGTCCTGCTCGGCCTGTTCGCGCGGCCGCAATTGGCGACCGTGAAGACGCTGCTCAACGGCGCGGGCAAGCAGCTGCCGACCGGGATGGCGGCGATCGTGACCCGGTCGCTTGACAACTGGGCCGACTGGACCGACGTCAACAGCGCGCGGATCAAGGCAGCGGACGCGGACACCTGGTCCCCTGAGGGCATCGTGGTCCGCGACGCGCTGCGCGTGCAGGGCTGGGTCTGGCACTCGGTGCTTATCGCGGACCCGGAGGTGGGCGTGGCGCCGGGCACGGGCGCCTGGGTCGAGGCGGGGTCCTCCATCGCGCGGACGGCCAGGATGACGAGTGAGGTCATCCTGCGCCGGTTCTGGCCGCTGGTGCTGATCGCCCTGGCGGCCCTGGGCGGCCTGCTCTACCTGGTGATCTCGAACCTCAGCGGTGCCAGCCAGGTGTGGGCGTCGCTGGTCACGGTGGCCGCGGTGGTCGGTTCGAGCAGCTGGGGCGTGAGCAGCGGCGTCTCCTCGGCGTTCGACGGAGTCGGTTACGACATCTGGAACGCGGCCAAGGTCGACGCCGCCGCCTGGAACATCACCTGGCTGCCCGCGCTGACCACGACGACGGTCGAGCGGCTCAAGATGGAGCGGCGCGGCGTGGCCATGCCCCAGATCAGGAAGAGCCTGGACGTCTCGTAGCGGGCTAAGGCGGCGGCGCTAGCATCACTTGCATGCCAGCTACCGAGGACACCAACGCCACCGTCTGGAAGTCGGAGCTCGGCGTCAGCTTCTGGAAGTCGCGGGACGGCGACCGGGCCAGACGCGACGCCGAGCACCGGGAGCTGATGGCCGAGCTGCTGCCGTTCGGCCCTGACGAGCCGTTCACGTTCGTCGACCTCGGCTCGGGGACCGGGGCCGCCGCCAGGACCGTGCTCGACCGCTACAGCCGGGCGCACGCCTTCCTGGCCGACTTCTCGCCGCAGATGATGGCGCAGGGCCGGGTCGAGCTCGAGCCTTACGCTGGCCAATACGACTACGTGGAGTTCGACCTGACGGCGGCGGGCGCCTGGCCGGAAGCGATCCCTGACCCGGTGGACGCCGTCATCAGCTCGCTGTCCGTGCACCACTTGAAAGACGAGCGCAAGCGGTCGCTGTTCGGTGAGATTTACGCTCGCCTGGCGCCCGGCGGCTGGTACTTCAACTACGACCCGGTGCTGGCGCCCGACCCGGTCGTCGAGGAGGCCTGGCTGCGGGCGGGCGACCGGCGCGACCCGTCGGCCGCGCGCAAGCGCCAGCACCGGACCGCCGAGGAGCAGTTCAGGTACGAGAACCACGTCAGGTACATGATCCCGCTCGAGCCGCAGGTCGGCTTCCTGCGCGCGGCGGGCTTCGAGGGCGTCGACGTCTTCTGGAAAGAACTGGACTTCGTCATCTACGGCGGCCGCCGCCGGCCGGCCTAGGCCGATGACCGCTGACGGGTATGACGCGGTAGTCGTCGGCTCAGGGCCGAACGGGCTGGTGGGTGCCGTCATGCTCGCCCGCGCCGGGCTGAAGGTCCTGCTGCTCGAAGGGGCAGGCGAGTTCGGCGGCGGGCTCAGGAGCGGGCCGCTGACCGGGCTCGACGGCTTTACCCACGACATGTGCGCCACCGTGCTGCCGCTGGCCGCCGCCTCGGCGGCGTTCCGCGGACTCGACCTTGACGTGCGGTGGGCGTTCCCGGCCGTGCAGGCGGCGCACCCGCTTGACGGGCAGGATGCCGTCCTGGTGCACCGGGACGTGGCGGAAACCGCGGCGGGGCTCGGCTCCCGGCGCGACGCCCGCGCCTGGCGCGAGTCGGTCGGCGCGGCCGCGGCCGGCGGCTTCGGCCTGGTGGACACGCTGCTCTCGCCGCTGTCGGTGCCGCGGGCGCCGCTGCGGCTGGCCCGCTACGGCGCGCTCGGCGTGCTGCCCGCGACCGTGCTCGGGCGGACGGTCTTCGGCGGCGAGCGGGCCCGGGCCGTGCTGGCGGGGATGTCGGCCCACTCCATGGTCGACCTGCGCAGGCCGATCACCGGCGGGTACGGCCTGCTGCTGGCCGCGCTCGCGCACCAGGTCGGCTGGCCGGTCGTGCGGGGCGGCTCCGCCAGGCTCGCCGCCGCCCTGGTCGGGCTGCTCAAGAGCTACGGCGGCACCGCCGAGACCGGGCACCCGGTCAGGGACCTGTCCGACGTGCCGCGGGCACCGATCGTGCTGCTCGACCTGACACCGAAGCAGGTGCTCGCGGTCTGCGGTAGCCGGCTGCCGCCCGGCTACGCGGCCAGGCTGCGCCGCTACCGCTACGGCCCCGGCGTCTTCAAGCTCGACTGGGCGCTGTCCGGGCCGGTTCCCTGGCGTGATCCCGCGGTCGCGGGCGCGGCGACGGTGCACCTGGGCGGCACCCTGGAGGAAATCGCGCGCGGCGAGGCCGAGGTCGCCAGGGGCGGGCACCCGGAGCGGCCGTACGTGCTGGCGGTCCAGCCGTGCGCCGCCGACCCGTCCCGGGCGCCGGCCGGCCGGCACGTGCTCTGGGCGTACTGCCACGTGCCGAACGGGTCCGCCGTGGACATGACCGCCGCCGTCGAGAACCAGGTGGAGCGGTTCGCGCCCGGCTTCCGCGAGCTGGTGCTCGCGCGGTCCGCGCACGGCCCGGCCGCCCTGGAGCGGCACAACGAGAACCTGGTCGGCGGCGACATCGCCGGCGGCTACTCGGGCCTCACCCAGTTCCTGCGCCGCCCGGTCCTTTCGACGCGCCCGTGGCGGACACCGCTGCCCGGCGTGTACCTGTGCTCGGCGAGCACCCCGCCGGGGGCCGGGGTGCACGGCATGGGCGGCTACCAGGCCGCCAGGATCGCGCTGGCGGAACTGGGGTAAGCCGCCCCCGTTCGGGATAACGGCCGTTGAATTGAGGACCATTGGAATTATCCCGAACGGGAGCGTGGCTTCGTCCGGTCCCGCCAGGGGACCGTGCCGTGCTGCCAGTGGCCATGGCGTGCTGCCGACTGGGCGCCCAGGGCCGCCAGCGACGGGGCGGTGCTACCAGCGGCCGTGCCTGACCACCTCGTCGAACGGCAGGCGGTCGGGCTTGACCAGCGGCTTGAGCGGCCGGTCGGCCGGGTAGCCGACGCCGATGAGGAAGGCGACCTCGTGGTCGGCGGGGACGCCGAGGATCTCGCGGGCCTTGTCCTGGTCGCCGACCGAGGAGTGGCCGGTGCCGATGCCGAGGTCGGTCGCGGCGAGCATAATCGCGTAGGTCGCCTGGCCCAGGTCGTACTGGTCGATCACCTTCGTCCGCTCGTCCTCCGGCTGCGGGACGACCAGCGCGATGGCGGCGGCCGCGCCTGCGATGTGCCGCGCGCCCTGCCAGACGGTGGACAGCGCCCGCAGCTGGTCACGTTCGGTGACGATGATGAAGTTCCAGTGCTGCCGGTTGCTCGCCGACGGGGCCCGCCAGCCGGCTTCGGCGATCCGGTCCAGGTCGGCCGCCGGGACCGGGTCGGGCAGGTAGGTGCGCACGTTGCGGCGGGCACGGATAGCGTCCCAGGTCTCCATGTGAGAACTCCTTCACTGCGTTAATGCCTATCGACTCGATAGGCATATCGCATGAGCCGGCCGCAAGGCCAGCCGGCCCTTTGTGGTCTGGCAACGACCGCGACCGGCTGACGGTACCCCCGATTTGGCCGGATCACCCCTGCTCATGCGCCCTACCTGCGGGGTCTGCCATCGGTGGCGGGCTTGAGGCGGCTGTTGCCGGCAACGACGGAGCTGACCTAAATTCGGGCTGCTGGCACAGCGACAACCCGCGGGCACAGGTAGATCATGGTCATCGGGCCGGCGGCCGATCGCGGCGCGCGCCCCTCGCGGTAGCGCATGGTAACCAGGAAGGTAGGAAAGCTATATGACGCAGCGAAGCCTTGAGGACGTGCTGCAGACGGCCAACCCTGTCGAGCTGCTGCGGAACTCCCAGGAGGGCGCCTACGTCTACCCGGTCGTGCCGACCGAGTTCTCCAACTGGAAGGCTGAGCAGGTCGCCTGGGCGACCACCGCCGTCCTGTTCGACCAGAGCCACCACATGGCGAACCTGTACGTCAAGGGCCCTGACGCGCTCAAGCTGATCTCTCATCTGGGCATCAACACGTTCAAGAACTTCCCGCTCAACATGGCGAAGCAGTTCGTGCCTGTCACGTACGACGGCTACGTGAT
Source organism: Trebonia sp. (assembly GCA_036501515.1). Lineage (GTDB taxonomy): Bacteria > Actinomycetota > Actinomycetes > Streptosporangiales > Streptosporangiaceae > Trebonia. The sequence goes on from DASYAD010000193.1 coordinate 12,179, forward strand.
CGGCGACGGCATCCTGTTCCACCTTGAGGAGAACGAGTACGAGTTCGTCGGCCGGGTGCCGACGGTGAACTGGGTGCAGTTCCACGCGGAGACCGGGGACTGGGACGTCGAGCTGGTCAGGGACGACCGCTCACCGTCACGGCCGATGGGCCAGGCCGTCACCCGCACGCAGTACCGGTTCCAGATCCAGGGGCCGAACGCCAAGCAGGTCATCGAGAAGCTGAACGGCGGTCCGTTCCCCGACATCAAGTTCTTCAGGACTGACGTCATCAACATCAAGGGCCGCAAGGTCGCCGCGCTCAGGCACGGCATGTCGGGCCAGCCTGGCCTCGAGGTCTGGGGCCCGTACGAGGAATACCTGGAGATCCGCGACGCGATCCTGGAGGCCGGGGCCGAATTCGGCATCGTGCCTGTCGGGTCCCGTGCCTACGCGTCCAACACGCTCGAGTCCGGCTGGATCCCGTCGCCGCTGCCCGCCATCTACACCGGCGAGAAGCTCAAGGCCTACCGCGAGTGGCTGCCCGCCCAGGGGTACGAGGGCTTCGCGGGCACGCTCGGCGGCTCGTTCGTCTCCTCGAACATCGAGGACTACTACCTCACGCCGTACGAGCTCGGCTACGGCCACATGGTCAAGTTCGACCACGACTTCGTCGGCCGCGAGGCCCTCGAGGCGCTCGACAAGCCCGCGCAGCGGCGCAAGGTGACGCTGGCGTGGAACGCCGAGGACGCCGGCCGGGTCGCCGCCTCGCTGTTCACCGACGAGATTCCGGCCAAGGGCCTCGACGTGCCGATCTCGAACTACTCCTCGTCGAACTACGACGCGGTGCTGCTCGACGGCAAGGTCGTCGGCCTCTCGCTGTTCACCGGCTACAGCCACAACGAGCGCAAGGAGCTCTCGCTTGGCGTCATCGACCCGTCGATCGACGTGGGCACCGAGGTGACGCTGGTCTGGGGCGAGCCCGACGGCGGCTCGCTGAAGGCGTCCGTTGAGCGCCCGCACAAGCAGGTCGAAGTGCGCGCCACCGTCTCGCCGGTGCCGTACTCAAGCGAGGCCCGCGAGCACTACGCGGAAGGCTGGCGTGCGGTCGGCCGTGCCTGACGGCGCTGCCACCGGTACGGCTGACTGACCGCTGTACGCCTGACCGCCGCCCCGGCAGTAGCTCGCTGCCACCGGGGCGGCGGTTGCTTTCTCACGCGGTAGGCAGCCAGCCGCCGCGACTGGCCTTGCGCGCGTGCCGCCAGGCCTTGCGCGCCTGGCGCTCGGAGTCGATCGCCTGGTGATGAGCGCGCTCGTGCAGCAGGCCGAAGCTGAACCCGTTCTCGCCTGCCAGGTGCGCCTGCACCCCGATGTCCCTGGCCGTCGCCCGGGCGATGATCGCATCCTGGTGATCGCCGAGGACCGACTGCACGCGCTTCATTCCCTTGGCCAGGCGGCGCGCCTTGCGCCCGGTCTTCTTGCCAAGGGCCGGGGCGGCCGCTTCGGCCGTGTACCTGGCGCGCTTGGCCGCCTTGCGCGTCTCGTGCAGGGCCGCGTCGCGCGGGTGGCCTGCCGGGGCACGGCCTGCCCGCTTCATCCGCTTCCTGGTCCGCCTGGCGGCGTGCCCGACGGCCGCGGGCAGCACCTTCCCCGCGGGCTCGGCCGCCTCCGGGGTGAGCGGCGGCCGTTCGAGCAGCTTGGACAGCTCGGCCCGCAGCGCCCGGTAGCGCTGCGAGTCGAGCACCTCGAGCAGCTCGCCGCGGGCGCTCGCCTCACGGGAGGCGAAGTAGGCGGTCACCCGGGCCTGCGCGGGCCCGAGCACGAGTTCGGCCGGGACGGCGGCCAGGCCCGCGTGCAGGTGGTCGGCGAGCACTTCGGCGTCGCGGGCCTCGCCGAGCACGCCGCCGAGCCATTTCAGCTCGTCGCGCAGCTTTTTCGTGTCCGGACCCGCGACGACGGCGGTGAACGACTGCAGGGTGCTGCGCAGCCGCCGGACGGTGACGCGCATCTGGTGCACCGCGTCCGGCTTGTCCCGGCGCACCGCCATGTCAAGCGAGCCGAGCCGGGCCGCCTGGGCGTTGAGGTAGCCGATCACCACCTCGCCGGCCGGGGTGTGCCTGGTGTGCCGCCTGCGGTGGCGCGCGGGCCGGGCCGCCGCTGTATCCGCTGTCGTCGATGTCGCCATTGACCGCGGCTACCCGTCGTTTCGCGGCTGACACCTGCGCGGTAGCGTCGAGAATCCAGGAGGTGGCGATGAATCACAGCGAGGCCCCCGACGCACGGGCGGAAAGCGCGGCGCAGCGCGACGACCGCAACCTTAGCGAGCTGGTCCAGGAGCTGCGGGTCGCGGGCCTGGGCGTGCAGGTGCTGTTCGGCTTCCTGCTGTCGCTGCCGTTCACGACGAGGTTCGCCACGCTGACAAGCGGGCAGCGGGATCTCTACCTCGCCTGCCTGGTCCTGTCCGCGACAGCGACCGCGCTGCTCATCGCGCCGGTGGCGTACCACAGGCTGGTCTTCCGCCGCGGCATGAAAGAGCGCCTGGTGCGGTTCGCCAACCTGCTGGCGATTCTCGGCCTGGCCGCCGTCGGCGGGGCCGTGCTGACCGCCGTACTGCTGCTGACCTGGTACGTGGCCGGCGCGCTGACCGGCGGCCTCGTCACCGGGCTGATCGGTGTGGTGATCCTCGCCCTGTGGTTCGCGGTGCCGCTGGCCAGTCGCCGTGACCAGCGGTAATGTGTTTCCGCTGAATGCTCTGGGTTTCATATCAGCTTGAACCGACGTCGGCGCGGCGTGCGTTGTACTGGTGTTACGGGAGCTTAGGGTGTCCGCCATGCGCGGTCGGCAAGGAGACAACGTGGCCGGGGAGACGATGTACCAGGTGCGGCCGTGGTGGATGGACCTGCTACTGCGCGGACCCGGCGACCTCGGGTCCCGGTTCTCGCGGTGGGCGGTCACGGTGGTGATCGCGGCCGGCGGCGTCCTCACCCTCGGGTCAGGGGTTATCCACCTGTACCTGTGGGGCAAGCAGTACGGCTACAAGGACGTCCCGACGATCGGGCCGCTGTTCCTGATCCAGGGCATCGTGACGATCCTGCTCGGCCTGGCGATCATCGCCAGCCGGCGGGTGGTCGTGCTGCTGGCCGGCGCCGGGCTGCTCGTCGCGTCGGTCGTCGCGCTGATCCTGGCGGTGGAAGTCGGCCTGTTCGGCTTCAAGGACAGCTGGCTCGCCCCGTACGCGAAGACCTCGCTCTACGAGGAGATCGCGGGCGCCGTGCTGCTGCTCGCCGCGGCGGTGGTCGTCGCCTGGTCCGGCCTGCCTGGCAGGGCTTCGGAGACCGGCCGGTAGCTCCAGCTGAACTGCTCGTCCCTGACCGGCCAGCGCTCGCCGGTGGGCGCCTCGACGATCCAGTCGCCCGGCCGGGCGGTCGCCCGGCCCTCCTTGGTCCTGACTACCGCTGTCTCGGTGACCTGCCAGGCCCGGAAGCTGCCGACCCGGCGCCAGCGGCCGCTGTCGACCGGTTCGTGGCTGGTCTGGAAGTCCGGGTCGGTGACCGTCCGCATGTTTCCCCTGTCGTCGACCACCCGCCAGTCGCCGGCGAAGCCGTGCATCTGCTCGCCCGCGTAGGTCGTCCAGGCCAGCGGCTCGCTCAGCTGACTGGCCTGGACGAGGCCGACGCGCTCGAAGCAGGCCGCGTCGCGCGGCCCGCCGCGCGGCACGACAGGAGCAAAGCCCACGTCCTCGAGCTGCGCGAGCTGCGACCGCAGGTCCGCGCGCACCTTGCGGCGCCGCGACGCGGGCAGGTCGGCCCAGGGGACGACGAACTCGCCGTCCCGCCCGGCGGCGAGCCGGCGCAGGTGCCAGCGGGTGTGCTCGGCGACGGCGACCTCAGTCAGGTCGCCTTCGCTCAGCTCGATGAGGCTGCCGGGCGGAACCAGGTGAACGGGGACCCACTGCCGGCCGCGGGCGGCGACCGCGGCCAGGATGGTGCGGAGCTGGAGGATGTTGTCCTGCCTGAGGAACGGGTCAAGGTCGGACCACGGCAGCCGGGCGGCGTACTTCGGGTGCGCGGGCGGCAGCGGGTCGCTCAGCCGGTAGCACTCGTGCCAGTGCCTGGCCACCCGCGTCCAGGTGTCCTCGGGCACGTCGTCGTCGATCAGCAGCCCGGGCTCGAACGGGTGCAGCAGGTCGAAGATGGCGCCGCCCGCGCTGGCGCCCGCGGGCGCCAGGACGAACACGGGCGTCTCGGGGTGGAGCCGGGCGACCCGGCCCGCCTCGTGCACGCCGGCCCCTGGCGGGCTCTCCGTGACGATCACGGCGGTTTCGCGGGCCCGCGCCTGGTCCATCGCGTCCAGGGTCCGCAGCAGGTGGTCACGCCAGCGGACCGGGTGGGCGGCGACGCCGGAAAGTGAGTCGATGAGCGCCGCAGGCGCGGACGCGAGGTACTCCCGCCTGATGTCGGGTGACCTGAGGTCGAGCAGCGCCACCCGTTCAAGCGGCAGGGGTGCGGGCAGGTCAGCGGCCTGGGCGGCCGCGGCGGAGCCGGCCGCCGCCGCCTTCACCAGCTCGGCCTGTTCCCAGGCGCGGCGGGCGAGTTCCACCAGGATGGCCACCGTCAGCGTGCTGTCGCCGCAGACGAGCAGGTGCCTCGGCTGCTTGACAAGCACCCGGGAGACCAGGTCCCGCGCGGTCGTCTCGGCTGAGCTCAGGGCGTCCTCGAACCAGACGCCCGAACTGCCGCTGTGCCTGCCGCGCCAGTGGTCGGCATGCCGCGGGTCGTCGACCAGCGCGATCAGGTGCGGGTGCCTGTCGGGGTCGGGCTGGTAACGGCTGAGAATGCCCTCCGCCGTCGTGATCACCGCCTCGTTTTCCTGAACCCGGTCCCGCAGCGCGTAGAGCCGGGTGAGCGCGCAGCCGCGCCAGCCGTTGATGATCGGCCGCAGCAGCCCGGCCGAGGCCGGGTCGCCGATGACAGTCCGCACGCCGGTGAGCCTGGCCTCCTCGAGCAGCTGGTTGTCCTCGTCGGGCTCGATGACGATGATGGACCGCGGGTTGCGCGCCGTCGCCGCCAGCTGCTTGAGCAGCGGCATAGTCAGCGTGCTGAGGCCGGTGAAGATGATCGCGTCGCTCGCGAACCTGGACACCAGGCGGCCGAGCGGCTGGCGCCACAGCACCGAGGCCACGGCGATAAAGCCGATCAGCGTCGCCCCGAGGCCGTCGATCTGGCCAAGCTGCAGTGCCAGCGGCGGCGGTCCCGCGCAGGCGGTGGTGCCGGCGGCTACGCCCTGGTAGATGTCCGGCGGCTGCCCCACGTAGAGCTGCAGGATCCAGAACATGATGCCGGTGCCGCTGATCTGGCCGCGGCAGGGGATGTAGGAGACCGTGCCGAGCACCGCGGCCACCACCACCATCACGACGACGGCGATCAGCCCGATCGGCAGCCGCTGGCGCCTGCGCGGCCACCAGTAGGCGCCGAGTCCGGCCGCGAGCAGCGCGGTCGCGGTTACCAGCGTCCAGTCCTGGTCCGTTTGCAGTGTGGAGCGCCACCAGGCGGTGGAGCCTGACAGCCATTCCGGGTCGTAGCCGTATACCCACGCGGCCCAGCACAGCAGTCCGGCGAGCAGGGCGGCGAGCACCCCGGGAACCAGCCATGCGTGGCGAAGCCACCCACCGCCGCGTGCCTGTGGCGACAATGCCGCCCCTCTTTCACCGGGACACCAGTGGTCACCGGAGAATCCATGCCCCGTTTACTCACTGAATGTCCGGATCGACGCTCTTCAGAAATAGATTGCCACGCGGAAGGCAACCGCGTCGAGTTAGTAGCGCGTCAATAGCCGGCGCGTACGGTGTTTGCCGCGGGGATGCCGCGAATGCGTGCTGCCCGTTTTGCGGGGACCGCTGGCGGGAACCGGTGTACCAGGTGCATAAGCCACGCGACTTCCCTGGGGGGCCGAAGATGCGGCGAGCTCTCGTCGCCGCTTCGGCTGGGCTTACCGCGGTGCTACTGGCCGCGGCCTGTTCTAGTTCGCCAGGGGCCGCTCCCGCGCCAGGTCCGGCGAGTGCCGCCACGTCCGCGTCACCGTCTGCGTCCGGGTCTGTGTCCGCGTCCGGGTCTGTGTCCGCGTCTGCCTCTGGCTCCGCGTCTGGCTCTGGCTCTGCTTCCGCGTCTGGCTCCGCGTCTGGCTCCGCGTCTCGTGCGGCGGGGGCGTCGCGGGCCTTCTCCGTCGCCGGCGACAACCCGGTGCCGCCCAACGGCAGCCAGGACACCAGCGCCCAGGCGGCGGGTGCCGCTTGCGACAGCGACACGTTCGCCGCCGACCAGCGGCTCGGCGGCCATATCGCCACCGGGTTCTCGGTGGCCGGCCTGCCCGTGTCCGCTGACCTGCTGCGGCATTTCCTGGCGGGCAGCGGAACGGCGGTCAGCTATCCGGCCGGCTCCCGGATCTCCCAGCTGGCCGGGGAGAGCGCCGCCTTCGCGGCGCTGAACGAAGAAGTGCAGGCCGCGGTGGCCAGGCAGCTGAAGGCAGGCGCCACCGCGGTGCGGCTGTCCGCCGCCGAGCTGACGCCCGTCTCGTTCGGCTCGGCGGGCGGTGACCTGTACTGGGGATTCCGCGGAACCCAGGGGCTGACCGTGACCGGCGGCGGCCATCGCGCGGACGGTACGTACTCCGGCACCCTCACCTATGTCATCCGCGACAGCTACGGGTTCCCGGCCGGCGACACGCTCGGCGGCTTCGGGGCGCCGATGCGCTACCTGCAGACGGTGTGCGGTGCACCCCGGCACGCCGGCGGCGCGCACTGGTTCCCCGACACGATCACGGTCACGGTGCCGTTCCGCGCCGCTGGCTGACGGTGACCGCTGGCTGCGCTAGCCGGCCGCTGGCGGGCGCGGGAACGGCGGCTCGGGCGCGCCGCTCAGGTACCTTCCCGGGCTGGTGCCGATGACCCGGCGGAAGCTGCGGCTCAGGTGGGACTGGTCGCAGAAGCCGGCGGCAGCCGCCGCCAGGCTGGCGGGCATGCCGTCGAGCAGCAGGCCGCGGGCCAGGTCGACCCGGCGCCCGGCCAGGTACTGGTGCGGGCTGATGCCGAACTCCCGGCTGAACATCCGCACCAGGTGCGCCGGGTGCGCGTGGATCACCTCTGACGCCTGCGCGAGCGTCACGTTCTCCCGGAACCTGGCGTCGATCAGGTCGCGCAGCCGGTGCGCGACACCGGCGCCAGCGCCCGCTGCGGCCGGCTCGTCGACGCCCGTCAGGTGCCGCCGCAGGCGCTCGGCGACGAAGGCCAGCCTGCTTTCCGCCTCAAGTTCCGCCCCTGGCTGGCCGAGGGTCAGGTGCAGCTGGTGGATGCGGCTGCGCAGCACCCGGTCGTGCAGCACCGGATGGTCGACCGCGCGGCCGATGAGTCCCGCCGGGAGCTGTGAGAGGTCAAGGTAGACCACGCGCTTACGGAAACCGGAGGACGTCGCCGCCCGCCCGTTGTGCGGGACCTGCGGCGGCAGCAGGGTCACCGCCTCGTGCGGCGCTCCGTGCTGGTGGCGGTGCAGGTCATAGCGGATGCCGCCGTCGTCCACGATCAGCAGCGTCCACGCCTGGTGGGTGTGCATCGGGTAGACGTGGCTGGTCATATGGGCGTGCAGTACCTCGGCGACGCCGGGAACCCGCGGTCGCCATGCCCGGATCCGCGGGTCATCAACCACGCAAGAATCGTACAAGACCTGGTGACCGGCGGTGCTGTTCCATTGCTGTCATGGATACGGATACGACGGACGGCCCGGTGCGGTTCGATACCAAGATCGCGGTCGTGCTGCGGGACGACCTAGAGGTGTGGCAGCGCCTGAACGTGACCGCGTTCCTGGTCAGCGGCATCGGCCAGCGGGTGCCTGAAGTGATCGGCGAACCCTACGCGGACGCGGACGGTACGGAGTACCTCGCGATGTTCCGGCAGCCGGTGCTCGTCTTCGAGGGCGGCAAGGAAGTGCTCACGGCGGCGCACCAGCGGGCCGTCAGCCGGGAACTCCTCCTGTCGGTGTTCACCGCCGATCTCTTCACGACGGGCAACGACAGGGACAACCGGGCCGCGGTGCGGGCGGTGCGCCGCGACGACCTGGACCTGGCCGGCATCGCCGTCTACGGCCCCCGCAACGTCGTTGATAAGGTCACCAAGGGTGCGCGCATGCACCCCTGACTGACCCGGGGGCCACATGGAACCAGCCGCGCCGACGGCCGCTTCACCGGTATCCAGACTCAAGCCGGAGTCGGTGGAGCTGCGCACGCGCCGCCTGGCTGAGGCCCGCCGCCGCGCCACCGCGCTGCTCGGCGCCGTGACGGTCCTGTTCGTAGCGGTGACGGTCGCTGGCGCGCACGGCACCCTGCTCAACTACGTGCAGGCTGGCGCCGAGGCGGCGATGGTCGGCGGCGTCGCCGACTGGTTCGCGGTCACCGCTCTGTTCCGCCACCCGCTCGGGCTGCCGATACCGCACACCGCGCTGATCGTCGAGCGCAAGGACCAGTTCGGCGCCACCCTGGGCCAGTTCGTGGCCGAGAACTTCCTGAACGGCGACGTGCTGGCCGAGCGGATCCGCTCGGCCGGGCTGGCCGCCCGGCTGGCGTCGTGGCTCAGTGAGCCGGACAACGCCGCCCGCTTCGCCGGGCACGCCGCCGACGTGGTGGTCACGCTCGCGGGGACGCTGCGCGACGAGGACGTGCAGAGCGCGCTCACCGCCGAGGTCATGCGGGCGGCGGCGGGGGTCGAAGTCGCGCCGCTGGCCGGGCGGGCCATCGGGGTGATGATCGCCGGGGGACACCACGGCGCGCTCTTCGAGAGCGCCGTTTCCGCCGCCGACCGTTACCTGGCCGGCCACTACGACGAACTCAAGGTGCGGTTCGAGGCCGAGGCGCCGCGCTGGCTGCCGGACGCGGTCTACGGGCGCGCCTTCGACCGGTTGCACGCCAAGCTGCGCGAGCGGCTGGCGGCGATGGCCACCGACCCCGACGACGAGGCGCGGCAGCAGTTCAACGAGTGGATCGCCGGACTGCCCGAGCGCCTGCGGACCTCACCAGAATTGCGCGAGCGCGGCGAGACCATCAAGCGTGAGCTGCTGGCGAGCGCGGGCGTGCGGGACTGGACCTCCTGGCTGTGGAAGAACACCAAGGAGACGCTGCGCACGCAGGCGGCCGACCCGGACTCCGAGCTGCGCCGCCGGCTGGCGGGCGCGCTGGCGGCCACGGGCCGCCGCCTGAGCTCAGACACCGGACTGCAGGAGAGCCTCGACCGGGTGGTCGAGTCCGGCGCCAGGACCCTGGCCGACCAGTTCCACGACGAGCTGGCCGGCCTGGTGACGGGCACCATCCAGCGCTGGGACGCGGCCGAGACCTCGACTCAGCTCGAGCTGCTGCTCGGGCGTGACCTGCAGTTCATCCGCATCAACGGCACCGTGGTCGGCGCCGGGGTCGGCCTGGCGCTGCACGCCATCGCCCTGGCGCTCGCCTGACGCGGCCGGCGGCCTAAGACCGCCTGCGCGTGCGGCGCGCTGCCCGAGATCAGCTCCTTCATGGCGTCGAGGGCCGGCTGCGCTTCGCGGCGCAGCCGGTCGGTGTCCAGCCCTTCGTCGCCGATCAGGACCAGGACGGCGCGGGCGCCGATCGCGTAGATCGCCACCGAGCCGCCGCTGCTCCTGGTCATCGCCTCGCGCAGGATGCCCTGGCCGACCTCGTTCGACATCCGCTGCGCGAGCGCCAGCCAGGTGGCGGCGAGGGCCGCGAGGTTGTCCGGGTCCACGCCCCCGGTGTCTTCCCGCACGATCAGCCCGTCCAGGCTGGCCACGGCCGTGCCGGTGATCCCGGCTACCTTGTCCTGCAGCCCGCGCATCTCCGCGAGCAGGGCGTCTTCCACCATGTGCGTACTTCCCCCTTGTGATCCAGGGCAGCACGCCTTCCCCGGTGCGGCCGGGCTCCCCGCCCGCCGCCCCGGTGCCTCAGAAGCCTGCCCCGGTAAATCGTCTGCTTCCTTGTTCAGCCAGCCGGATCGCGAGTTCCGCCTGGCGTCGTGCTTCCCGTCGAGCGCGGCCGCAGCAGCTGGATCCCCGCGACCAGGTTCCTGCGGCCGCCGTCCCCCGGTCGCGGTGTGCCCTGACGGTCCCTCCGGCGCCGTGGCAGTCCCGCGGGAGTCTGGTCGCTGCCCCCTGAATCCGACGCTATACCGCGAAACCCGTACCGCGGTGCGGTTTCCGCGCCGTACGCGGCGATTGTCACCAGATTGGCGGCCCGCATCCTGGCCAGTTCGAGCGTCGTTTCATAGAGCCCGCGGCCGAGAATGAACGCCAGGTCGCGAACCGTGCGCCGCCCGTCGGCCAGCGCGAGGACCTCCGCCTGGCCGGTCTGGGGACCGCCGCGGCCAGCCGGCGCCGGGGCGACGCGGTCCCTGGCGCCGATCGACGGGCCGGGGAACGCGGCCAGGACCTGCTCGCGGCGAGCGGCCTCGCCGAGCAGCCACTCTGGTCTGGCGGGTGGATCAAGCGGCAGCGGGCAGTCCGTCGCGGTGCCCGCTGTCCAGCCGTCGAGGTGTCCGCTCAGCACGGCGAAGAAGGCGTCGGCGAGGGTGGTGCGCAGTAGCGCCTCGGTTTCGCCCGCACCGAGCAGGCCGTGTCCGACGAGCTCGCCCGTCAGAGGACGCCCGGCCACGGCGGCCGCGGTGAAGGCGGCGTTCCAGTCGCCCTCCGCGATCTGGCCGGAACGGAGCAGGATGACCTCGAGGCTCGGCGCACCGGGGGTCTCGCAGCCGCAGATGCCGCCGTCCGCGAGATAGACCATCCCGCCAGGCCGCCCCTCGACCCGGAGCACGCCGGAGTACCCGGCGGTGCCGCAGCCGCGCAGTACGCGGGCGAGCTTGGCGGCGGCACCCCGCGAGCCGGCTGGACCTGCCGAGCCTGCCGCGCTTCGCGGGCCAGCTCCACCCGCCGCGTCCATCGCGCTGCCCGGCATGGTCAGGCCAGCACGGCCGGTGACAGCTGGCTGATCCGCAGCGCCGCCAGCCCCTGGTTGGTCCTGCTCCGGTCCAGGTCCACGAACAGCAGCAGTCCCTGTGACGGTCTGTCCCGCAGGATCCGCGACACGTGGAGACAGGTGGCGGTGACCGTGGTGAGCTCGATCAGGCCGTCCAGCGGGCGCCCGCCGCCCAGGGCGTCGCGCACCGCCCTGACCTCGTCGGCCACGCAGGCGGCGGTGGCCGGCAAGTCCGCGCCAGGCTCTCCGGCGGAGGCCGCGATCATGCCGGTCCCTATTTCGATAACCGCCGCTGTCCTGACCCCTTCGACCGCCAGGAAGCGGTGAAGCGATCCCTCAAGGCTGGGCATGCCAAATTTCTCCCCGATAACTTGGGCCCCGTATCGGCACGAAAAGCACGTCAATGCAATTAGGCCAACATAAGGTTTTTCATGCTGAAATCAGGTCGAACTGGTTACTCTCGGCTCTGGGATCTTGCGCGGCCTACGCCCGCACAACGAAGGAAACGGGACATGAATATCGAAACGGCACTTAAAGAGGCGATGGCCATCGAGGGTGCGACAGGCGCCGCCCTCGTGGACTGGGACAGCGGGATGCCGCTCGGCACCCTGGGCGGCGGCAAGTACCTGGATCTGGACCTGGCCGCGGCGGGCAACACCGAGGTGGTGCGGGCCAAGATGCGCACGATCGAGTCGCTCCGGCTCAACGACACGGTCGAAGACATTCTCATCACCCTCACTGGGCAGTACCACCTGATCCGGATGCTCAGGAACGCCGACGGGGCGCACAACCTCTTTCTCTACCTGGTGCTCGACCGGAGCAAGGCCAACCTGGCGCTTGCCCGCCATCACCTGAAGCGGATCGAGTCCGACCTGGAGGTCTGACCGCGCCCGCCGCGCGCCCCGCCGGGGCGCGCGGCGTAGGCGCCATGGCGCAATAGGTACTTTGACCTATTACCACGGGCAAGCCCGGCTAAATACGGATTTGCCTGAAATGTTGCATCCATGTGTTTTGCTGTGCTCCGTAGCCGCATCCTGCCTGGTGGCAGGGTTGGGGGGCGGAATGGAGTACCGGGGAAGCAGGTTGCCGGCGGGTGCACGGCGCCCTGAGCCTTCGTGGCCGACGGTCATCGCGACCACGGTGCGGCTCTGGGTGCAGCGCAACCGTGTCTTCGGCAGCCGCGCCACCCGCCGCCGCCGGGTGACCGCGGCGCTGACGGCGGTACTGGTCATCGTGGTCGGGGCCGGGGTGACCGGCGCCGTTATCTGGCATGCGGCCACACCGTCGTCCTCCGCCACGGCATCGGGCGCCGGCCAGCAGAAGGCGGCCCAGCCCGGCCCGGGCGCCACGGCCGCGCTCGGAGCGTCCGCTGCGGTCAGGGCCACCGCCGCCCGCTGGATCGCCGGCCAGGTGGCACCGAGCGCCGTCATCGCCTGCGATCCCGCCGTGTGCGCCGCCCTGCAGGCCGCCGGCATCACCGCGACCAGGCTGGTCGTCCTGGGCACGGCCGCGGCCGACCCGCTCGGCTCCGATCTGGTCGCCGCGACCGCCGCCGTGCGCAGCGAGTTCGGCGCCCGCCTGGTGAGCGTGTACGCCCCGGCCGTAATCGCGAGCTTCGGGTCGGGGGCCGAGAAGATCGACATCCGGGCTATCGCACCCGACGGGGCGGCCGCCTACGAGTCGTCGCTCGCCGCGGACCGCCGCAGCCGGCTCTCCGCGGGCAGCCAGCTGCTGCGCAACCCCCGCCTCACGATCTCGGCCAGCGCCAGGGCCGCGCTCAGCGCGGGCGATGCCGACCCTCGGCTGCTGCTGATGCTGGCCGCGCTCGCCGTACAGCAGCCGGTGACGGTCACCTCGTTCGGTGACCCGGCCCCGGGGGCCGGCGCCGCCGTTCCGCTGCGCAGCGCCCAGCTCGCGGCCGGCCCCGCGGGCGCCAAGGCGTCAGGCGCCAAGACGTCAGCCGCCAGCCTGAAGTCGATGCTCACCTATATCGAAGCCCAGCAGCAGCCGTACCGGCCGCTGCGGGCGGGACTTGACGGCGCGTCCGCGCTGACCGTCGAGTACGCCGCGCCAAGCCCGCTCGGGCTGCTCAGCGGCCCGTAGGGACTGTGCTCTTAACGAGCCCGTACGGGATTTGATTTTGGAGGGGGAGGAACCCGTTGAACATTATGAGACTCATCCGGCGGGCGAGCCTGCTGATCGCCGTGCCCGCCTTGCTGCTCGGTTTCGTCGCGGCCGGCTCCGCGTCGGCCGCGGCCGGCGCTTCGCCGGCCGCGACCGGCACGGGGTGGGTGCGGCTGGCGCACCTGTCGCCCAACACCCCGGCCGTTGACGTCTACCTGTACTCGTTCGGTGACCCGTCGGCCGAGCAGGTGCTGCACCATGTCGCCTACGGCACCGTCTCCGGCTATGAATCGCTGGCAGCCGGGGACTACACCGTGGAGATGCGCGCGGCCGGGGCCGCCGCCACCAGCAAGCCGGCGCTGTCGGCCAGCATTGACGTCGCCTCCGGCGGCGCCTACACCGTGGCGGGGCTCGGACCCGAGTCCGGGCTGCGCCTCCAGGTGCTCAAGGACCAGCTGACCACACCGCCTGGCAAGGCACTGGTCCGGGTAATCCAGGCGTCGTTGAAGCAGCACGTGGTGACCGTGAACTGGAACGGCCAGCCGGCCGTCGCCAGCCTGGCCTTCGGCTCTGTCAGCTCGTACCAGGCGGTGACGCCGGGCACCGAGGTACTGCAGGCCGCAGGGGAGAGCGCTACCGCGAAATCGGCGGTGACCCTGGCCGCCGGCTCAGTGCACACGGTCGTCGTCCTTGACGGGTCGACCGGCCTCGTCCTCGACAACTTCACCGACGCGGCCGGCAGCGGCGACGCCCCGGCCGGGGCCGCGGCCACCGGGTTCGGCGGCACGGCACCCCGGGTTCCGTCGCCGCTGCGCTGGGTTTACCTGATCGGCGCGGGACTGCTGCTGGCGCTGGCCGGCGGCCTCGGCTTGCGCCGCCTGCCGCGGCCTGCCGCTTACCTGGCGCGGCACGGTACCGACTCGTCGGGGCACGGGACCGGCTCGCCGCGGGGCGGTGCTGGCACCTCGCGGGGCGGTGCTGACACCTCGCAGTGCGGGACTGACACCTCGCAGTGCGGGACTGACACCTGGCGGGGCGGGGCCCGCCCGTTCGGGAGCCGGGTCTAGGCAGGGCGGGATTTGGCGATGTTCGGCCGGCGGCGGCTGGCGCTGTTCGCGCTGGCGGCAGGCTTGATCGCGGCGGGGGCGGGCGGGGCCGGGCTGGCGCTGACCCATCACCCCGTCGCGGCGCAGTACGGTGCCGCTCCAACCCTGCCCGCGCCGACCGGGCCGATCGCCGCCCCGGTCCAGCAGAGCTCGGCTCCGGTCAGCCTGCCAGTCGCGCTGACGATCCCGTCCATCGGCGTGCAGACCAGCCTTGTCCATCTCGGGCTGACCGCGGCCGGCGCGCTCCAGGTGCCGCCGTCGACGGCGGTCGCGGGCTGGTTCACCGGGAGTCCGCGGCCCGGGGCAACCGGGTCGGCGGTGATCGCCGGCCACATCGATTCCCGGGCGGGCCCCGGTGTCTTCTTCCGCCTGTCGTCGCTGCGCGCCGGGGACGAGGTGTACGTGCGGCGGGCGGACGGGACGCTGGCGGTGTTCCGCGTGACCACCGTCAGCCAGTACGCCAAAGACAAGTTCCCGACCGCAGCCGTGTACGGCGCCACCCCGGACGCTGAGCTGCGCCTCATCACCTGCGGCGGGACCTTCGACTACGACACCGGCTCGTACCTAAGCAACACGGTCGTCTACGCGGTCGAGACCGGCTGACGGCCGCGGTACGCGGGCCCGGCGCAGGCGACGGGCCAGCAGCGTCAGCAGGGTGATGACGGTCCCGTCGATGACGGCGGCGACGATGCCGTCGGCCCAGTAGTGGTTGCCTGTCGAAACCACCACGAAGACGGTGACGGCCGGGTGCAGCAGGATCAGCCAGCGCCAGCGGCTGCGGGCATTGGCGATGACGGCCCAGGCGACCAGGAGCGACCAGGCGACGTGGACCGAGGGCATAGCGGACAACTGGTCGGTGCCCGCGTTGGAGCCCATCGCGGCGTAGACGGACTCGCCGTAGCGGGCGGCCAGGTCCACGATGCCGGTTCCTGGCAGCAGGCGCGGCGGCGCCACCGGGACAAAGGAGATGAACAGGCAGATCGCCGTGCTCGCGGCCATCGCGTTGCGCACCGCCGGGTACCCGTCACGGTGCCAGGCGAACAGCCAGATCAGCATCGCGATCAGCATCCCGAAGTGCATGGTCGCGTAATACAGGTTCGCCGCCTCTGACAGCAGCGGGTGCGGGAGCAGCAGCCCCTGGACGCTGGCCTCGTTCGGCAGGCGCAGCGTCCGCTCGGCGTCCCAGATCCACCGCGCGTGCGCCACCGACGCGGTGTAGCCGCCGGTCGCGAGGTTCCCGGCTAGCTGCCACAGTGCGTACAGGCCAACCACCACGCCCGCCTCGCGCAGGAACGGCCCGGTGTGCGCCGCCCAGCGCCACGCCCGGCCTGCGGCGCCGGCGTAGACAAGCAGCAGGCCGGCTGCGCCGAGCCCGAAGGCGAGCAGCGCGGCCTGCTGCCAGGAGAGCATCAGGTTGGTCATGTTTTTGTTAACGCTCGGGCGTCCAGATGATGCCCGCAGAGCCTGAAGTCGGGGATGATCTTCTAGTGCCTGCCCGCGATCCGGAACTCGATGCGCGCGCGACCGACCGCCTGACGCTGTTCTCTGACGCGGTTGTCGCCATCGCGATCACGCTGCTTGCTATTGACCTGCCGGTACCCGCCGGTGGGACGACGCACGCGTTCCTGTCCTCGGTCTGGGGGCACCGCTACGAGTACCTCGCGTTCCTGCTCAGCTTCTACACGATCGCCGCGGCCTGGAGCAGCCATCACGATGTCTTCCAGGCCACCAGGCGAGTCGACCCGCTGCTGCGGAAGCTCGACATGGGGTGGCTGCTGACGATCGTGCTTGTTCCGTTCGCAACCAGGCTGCTGACCTCAAAGGGCAGCGAGGGGCTGATCGAGCAGGCCCTGCAGTTCGGCTTCTACTCGCTGCTGCAGGTGCTGAAGTCGGGCCTGCTGCTGGCCATGCTGCGCTACATGACCGGCCACGGCCTGGCCGACGACCTGCCGCCGTCGGTCGCCAGGACCGCCGCCAAGCAGTCGCTAGAGCTGATGCTCGCGTTCGGGCTGTCGATCCCGGTCTTCTTCTTCACCACGTGGGGGTGGGTGGTGTGGATCGCGGTTCCCGTGCTCAACGGATTCTGGTCCAGGTTCAGCAAGAACCGCACTTCACGGCAGCCAGGCGTATAACGGCAGGTGTGGGCTGCGATAAGGGCCCGGCTCCGTTCAGTCCAGCCTCAGTTAGCCCAGTCCCAGTGAACCTGGCGGCAGCTAGCCCAGCCGCACGGAACCCAGCACCGCCGCGAGGCCGCTGAGCAGCCCGCGGCCTGGCGACCGGCCGGTGTTTCCCGTGCCAGGCCTGCCGGGCCCGCGGCCACCGGAGCCGCCGTGCCCGGAGCCGCCGTGCCCAGAGCCGCCGTGACCGTGTCCGCGGCCACGGTCGGTCCCGTTCGTGGCGGACCGCTGGCCAGTACCAGTGCCGGCGCTGGCGGCGGTCGCCGCCGGCTGGGCCGCCTGCACCGCCGGCTTGGTCACCGCGGCGGCGGCCAGCGGCGGGGTGCTCACCGCAGAGGCCGGAGCGGACGACCGGGGGGACGGCACGGCTGAGGGCGTCGCAGCGGCGGCGGCCGGGGACGCCTTGACCGCCGGCATCGCCGCGGGCTTACTCGCCGCGCTGGTCGCCGGCGGGGTGCGACCGGGCAGCAGGGTGACGACAACGGCCAGCGCGACGCCTACCAAGACGAGGAGCGTCGTCGCGGCCGCGATTCCCGCGCGGAAGCTGATTTCCTCGAGCCTGGCGTAAACGGCCGCCCGGAAGCCTGGGCGCGAGCCCGGCTGCCATTGCTCGATGCCTGGCCATGGGCCAGTCGTCCACTGATCGCCGCCGCTCACAACACCGGACGATATCGATGAAAGGCGGGCAATGGCGGCATAATTCGCAATTACCTGCGTGTCGCCCGCGGCGGCGCGAATTCGCCGGCTAGCCAATGTGCGGGTTGTCGGAATTAGTGCGCCGACGTTGTGCGGTTCAGTGCGGTCTCGTCCGGGCGGGCGCCGGTCTGCCGCTAGCTCAGCTTGTCCAGGACCTCGGTCTTGATCCTGGCCACGTTGTCCGCGCGCAGTGACCTGTCCGCGCCGAGATTCCAGTCGGGCACGATGAACTCGTCGAAGCCGGCCTCGGCGTACTGCCCGCACTGGTCGGCCAGCTCCGCGGCGGAGCCGGCGATGACGGCCCGGCCGGGCGGCGGCGTGCCGTCGCCGAGGTGGACCAGTGCGTTGGCCGATGTCCTGATCGTCGCCGGGTCGCGGCCGGTCTCGGCGCAGGTCCGCAGCAGCGCCGCGCGGAACTCGGCGGCCTGTGCGGGCGTGCCCCAGGTGTTCCACTCGTCGGCATAGCGGGTGGTGATGCGGAGCATGCGCGGGCTGCGGGTGCCGACGAGCAGCGGCAGCGGCGCCTGGACGGGCTTGGGATCGCAGGGGGCATCGGTGATCGTGTAGCAGGTGCCGTCGAACGTGGTGGTGTCCTGCCCGAGCAGTGACCTGACAATTTGTATGGCTTCTTCGAACCGCGAAACGCGCCTGCCCGGCGGTTCCAGTTCGATGCCGTAGGCGTGGTGCTCGTTGACCTGCCAGCCCGCGCCGAGCCCGAGGACCATCCGGCCGCTTGAGAGCCGGTCGATGGTGGCCGCGCGCTTGGCCAGCAGCGCGGGGTGGTGCACGGACGTGGGCGAGACCAGGGTTCCGATTCTGATCCGCGCGGTGACCGCGGCGATGGCCGGCAACAGCCCCCAGCACTCGTATGCGTCGCCACGGGCTGGGGTGCTGTCGCCGGTGTTCGGCATGTAATGGTCGGCCAGCCAGACGCCGTGCCAGCCGGCGTCCTCGGCGGCGCGGGCCGCGTCAAGAACCTCGGCGGGACCGCGCTCGTTGCTTGGCCAGAGCGAGAACTTCACGGCACCACCCTAGGGCACCGTCCCAGGCCGTCACATGAGACGGAGGTCATGCAGGTAGCCGATGACCGTGTGCAGGACCCGAAGGTCGACGATCACGTTCAGGGCGATGAGGCCGGCGCCGATGAGCAGCGCGACGACGATGGTCAGGGTAATGCGCCAGTACCTGGCGCAGAGGATGGCCAGAAATCCGATACTGATGAAGGCGATCGCCTGGAAATCCCCGGTGTGCGGAATGTAAGCGGACATGGGTGTCCCCCGGCACGTATAGCCGTAGTGATGGCGTGGCGACCGGATCGTGTGCAGGCGCTGAAAGGCCTAAGAGAGATCCCGCGGGTGTTTGGCTTGACTACCCGGAATACGACAGGGATCCGAGCACGGGTCCGGTGCCCAGGTGCGAGCGGAGTTGGGGCTCCGACCGCTCCTTACTGGTCACCAGCGGTGATGCGGACCGGCCATTTTCCCTCCCTTGTCTCCTGTGACCGCGCATCAGGCGCGGAATTTCACGCCCATGTGCTGCCTCAGGAGACTCTTAAGTCCCAACAACACTATTCCCGCATCTTTCGTGATCAGTCGTCACCCGAGACGGGTGAGATGGCACGGGCCCTAGCCTTGAGGCGTGGTGCTCGTGACCGGCTTGGCCTCGCGGAGGCGTTCCGCGCGCGGTGGTATATCGGCCTTCGCGCGGGTCCCAGCGTCGGCATTCCCCTGGTGGCGGGCGTCGCCGCGGGCAGGCCGAGCTGGGGTGCGCTCGCGTCCACGGGCGGTTTCGCCGGGTTCTACGGGCCCGGCACCCCCTAGCTGAGCCGGCTCGGTGACCGACGGGACGAGGTGAACGGGCCGGCCGAACCGTAGAGTTCTGTAGGTGCCCCACTTCTCGCTGGTCATCATCGGCGCCGGTTCAGGGAACGTCGTCGTGCCCAAGGCCCACCCGGGCCCGGTCGCGCTGATCGAGTCGGGGCCCTTCGGCGGCACCTGCCTCAACCGGGGCTGCATCCCGAGCAAGATGCTCATCTACAGCGCCGAGGTCGCGGGCCAGGTGCGGCACGCGCCGGAGTTCGGCATCGAGGCCGCGGTCACCGGAGTGGACTGGCCGGCCATCAGGGACCGGGCCTTCGGCAAGACAGACGCGGTGTCCGCCAAGGGCCACGCGTTCAGGGCCGAGTCGGACGGGGTGACGCTGTTCGACGGCCGGTCCCGCTTCACCGGCCCGCGCGAACTGGAGATGGACGACGGAACCCGGATCACCGCCGACCAGATCGTGCTCGCCACCGGTTCCCGCCCGGAGATACCGCCGCCCATCGCCGAGAGCGGGGTCGACTACCACACCTCGGACACGGTCATGCGGATCGGCCAGCTGCCGGACAGCATGGTGATCGTCGGCGGCGGCTACATCGCTGCCGAGCTTGCTCACCTGTTCTCCAACCTGGGCGTCCGCATCAGCCTGGTGGACCGGGGGCACGCCCTGCTGGAGGGCTTCGACCCGGAGATTTCCGGCCGCTTCACCGGGCTGGCGGCCGGGCGCTGGGACGTCCGGCTCGGGGCCGTGGTCACCGGCGCGCGGCAGCACGGCGGGCTGGTCGAGGTCGGTACGGCCGACGGGCCGCCGGTCACCGGGGAACTGCTGCTTGTCGCCGCGGGCCGGGCCCCCGACACCGCGGACCTGCACCTCGGCCTGGCGGGCGTCCGGCTGCGCGACGACGGCCGGATCGAGGTCGACGAATACGGTCGCACCACCGCCGAGGGGATCTGGTCGCTTGGCGACGCGAGCACCCCGTACCCGCTCAAGCACGTGGCCAACGCCGAGGCGCGCACGCTCAAGCACAACCTGGCGTTCCCCGGCGACCTGCGCCCTTACCCGCACAACTGGGTGCCGTCTGCGGTGTTCACCGAGCCGCAGATCGCCACCGTCGGCGCGCGTGAGCAGGACCTGGACGGCCGCCGTTACGTGTCGGCCGTGCACAAGTACGCGGACGTCGCCTACGGCTGGGCGCTGCAGGACACCACCGGCTTCTGCAAGCTGTACGCCGACCCCGGTACGGGCACCCTGCTGGGCGCGCACATCATGGGCTACCAGGCGTCGCTGCTCATCCAGCCGCTGATCCAGGCCGCGGCGGCCGGTCAGCGGCTCACTGACCTGGCAAGGAACACGTACTGGATCCACCCCGCGCTGACCGAGGTCGTGGAGAACGCCCTGCTCAAACTGCCGCTTTAACCGCGCCTGAGCGCGGCCAGGGTGGTGTTGCGCCGCCTGCGCACCAGCGAGCGCAGCGTGCCGGCGTCGGCGTAGCCGACCGCCGCGGCGATCGCCGCCGGCGTCTGGCTGGTGGTCCTGAGCAGGTGCACGGCCTGCTCGAGGCGGACTTCCTGAACGAACCTGACCGGCGACATGCCCAGCGTTCCCGCCGTGGCCCGCTGCAGGGTCCGCTCGCTCACCCCCAGGACGCGGGCCGCGTCCTCGATCGTGATCGGCGTGGACAGCCGTTCCCTGATGTGCCGCTCGAACGCCGCGACGATCGGGTCGCCGCTGGCCAGCAGCGCGGGGATGGCTGCGGCGGCCTGCGACGGGCGGTCGCCGAGCACCAGGTAGCGAGCGGTCAGGTCGGCCAGCACCGGGCTGACCCGGTGCACGAGCGACAGCGCCAGGTCGATGTGGGCGAACGCGGCGCCTGCGGTGACTATGTTGCCTGCGACGGCCAGAGTCCTGGACTCGTCAAGCTCGACCCGCGGGTAGCGCGACCTGAACGCGGGGCCGAGCCACCAGCTCGTGGTCGCGGTCAGCCCGTCCAGGATGCCCGCCTCGGCCAAGAAGAACGTGCCGCTGCAGGCCGCCGCCATCCCGGTGCCCCGCGCGCACAGCTCGCTGACCGCGGGCAGCACGCCGTGCCCGCTGACCGCCCCGACGATCTCGGCCGGCGGCCGCAGCCCCACGGCCGGCATCACCGCCACGTCCGGCGGGTCGTCCGCGACCTCTTGCCACGGAGTGGTGGCCACCCGCAGGCCGTGGCCGGTCCGCACGCTTGAGCCCAGCCCCGCCGTCGTCACCTGAAACGGCGCGGCGGGCAGGTCAGACTGGTCGTTCAGCACGTTGGCGGTGGCCAGGATGTCCAGGATCACCGTGAGCCCGGAATCGAACATGCCGTCCACCGCGAAGACCGCCACCCGCATGTCGGAAACGGTATCAAAGCTGTCGCGTTCGCCAAGTTGATCAGCCGCTGTCACGGGCAGCTGACGGGTGCCGGCCGATCTCCCACCCGGTTAGACCTGGGGGGATGGGGGGCGCGGTGCACCACGGCAACGCAGGGGCCGCCGTGG
>DASYAD010000194.1:0-1726 GCA_036501515.1 Trebonia sp.
CACCGCCGCGCCAGCCGACAGCGCCGCGAGGGTGTTGCCGAGGCCGCCGATATGGTGGATGGGCGAGCCGGTAGCGTACACCGCGGCCGGGCCATCCATGCCGGTCAGGCCGGCAAGCACCGCGCTGCGCCGCAGCAGCACCCGCTGGGTCAGCGGTACCCGCTTGGGCGCGCCGGTCGTGCCGCCGGTATGCAGGTAGACGGCCACCGAGTCCGCCTCAGGGGCCGCCAGCCGGTCGGTATCCCCGGCTGCGGGCAACTGCGTCACCGCGACGGGCCGGGCGCCGGTGACCCGCTGAAGTTCGGCCGCCAGGCCCGCGAACGCGGGCTCGTGGAGCAGGACTTTACCGCCAAGCCCGCGAACGGCACCCGTGAGCTCGGCCGCGGTGAGGCGGGGCCCGAGCGGCGCCAGCGGGTGACCAGCCGCGGCGCCGCCGACCAGCATCGCGAGCGCGTTCGCGTTGGTGGTCACCAGGGCAGGCAGCGGCGTCCCGGCCGGCAGCCCGAACGACTCGAACCAGCCGGCCGCGCCCGCCGCCGTGGCGATCAGCTCGGCACCGGTCACCGTCCGGCCAGCGTCGATGACAGCAGGGCGGCGCGAATCACGGTAGGCCGTGACGACTCCCCAGGACCAGCCTGGCATGGCTGCCTCCTGCGTCTGTCAGGGCCGCTCAGGCAGCGGTGCGTCGGGCAGGAAGAAGTCGAGGTCAAGGTCTTCTTCGCGGTCGCCGAGGCGGTAGCCGGAGAAGTCAGTGACGCCTTCTTCGCGCAGCACGTCCTCGTCGGTGTAGAAGTTGCCGGTGCAGGTGCCGACCCAGCGCGGGTTGAGGTTCAGCGGCGGGGACAAGGTGAGGATGTGCGGGTTGGCCGCGGCCTCCAGGTACGGCAGCGCCGCCCGGGTGAGTGCGAACGTGCCGCGCGCGTTGACGTCTTGCAGCAGGTCGTACCGCTTCATCGAGATCTTCGGCGTCGGCGAGAGGTCGATCGCGGACGCGTTGTTCACCACCGCGTCGATGCCGCCGAACGCGGTCACTGCCTCGCCTACCGCCCGCTCGACGTCCTCGTCCGCCCGCAGGTCGCCGACCACGGGCACGGCGCGCCCGCCCGCCGCCTCGACCTGCTCGGCGGCCGTGTAGATCGTGCCCTCGAGCTTCGGGTGCGGGATGGCGGTCTTGGCGAGCAGCACGATGCTGGCACCGTCCCTGGCGGCTCGCAGCGCGATCGCCAGACCGATGCCCCGGCTCCCGCCGGACATCAGGATGGTCTTGCCTGCCAGCGTGCGCGTCATGGCGCTCCCCTTCCCCGACTCCTGTCCAGGTGGCGGCAGTCTATGGTAGAAACAGTTATCTTAATAGACTCTTTCTGCCGGGCCGGAGGGATTCATGGCCGAACCCTCAACCGCCGTTCCACCATCCGCAGCCGGGCCGTTCGCGGGCGTCCGGGTCCTTGAGCTCACCCAGGGAATCGCCGGGCGCACCGCAGGGATGCTGCTCGCCGATCTCGGCGCGGACGTGGTCCGGGCCAGCGACGACCGGCCGGACGCCGATCGCGACCCCGGCGGGCTCTGCTGGGACCGGGGCAAGCTGCTAGCACCGCTGCACGGCACGAGCACCAGTGAGCTGCGCCGCCTCGCGGCCGCCGCGGACGTGCTGCTGACCGACCTGCGGCCGGCCGAGGTCGCCGGGCACTGGGCGAGCGCGGCGGACGCGCTTGCGGCCGGTCCCCGG
>DASYAD010000195.1:0-27202 GCA_036501515.1 Trebonia sp.
CGCCGAAGGCGGCGGCGCCGCGGCCGGGCCGGCCTGGCCCGGGTTCCGCGCGCTGAGCGTCACCCGCATCGTCAGGGAAACGGGTCAGGTGTGCTCGATCTACCTGGCCGCCGACGACGGCGCGGCCCTCCCCGCGGCCAAGCCAGGCCAGTACCTCACGCTGCGGGTCAGCGGCGCCGGGCAGCCGGCCCCCGTCCGCAGCTACTCGCTGTCCTCACCGCCTGGCGACAGCACCTACCGGATCAGCGTCAAGCAGGAACCGCACGGCGCTGCCAGCAGCTACCTCGACGGCAGCCTCAAGCCAGGGGAGAAGCTCGACGTCGCCGCGCCCAGGGGCGACTTCGTGCTCGACGACGGTGACGGGCCGGTGCTGCTCATCTCCGCCGGCATCGGCGCCACGCCCGTGCTGGCCATGCTGCACCAGCTCACGGCCGCCCGCAGCCAGCGGGAGGTCTGGTGGCTCTACGGGGCCCGCGGGCCGCGCGAGCATCCCTTCGCGACCGAGGCGCACGACCTGCTGGCAGGCCTGCCGCACGCCACCGCGCACGTGTTCTACAGCGCGGCCACCCCCGCCGAGCGCCGCGCCGCCCACGCGACCGCCGGGCGTCTCACCAGGGACGCGCTAGGCGGGCTTGACTTGCCTGCGAGCGCGAACGCGTACATCTGCGGGCCCGCGTCGTTCATGGCCGACATGAGCCACGCGCTGACCGCGATCGGCCTCGGCCGGGCGGCGATCCACACCGAGCTGTTCGGGGCGCTGCCCGCCGTCCGCCCGGGGATCACCGGGCAGGTGGCCAGGTCGCCGCACCAGCCGCCGGGCCCGGCGGAATCAGGGCCGGGCGTCACCTTCGCCCGCAGCGGCATCGCCACGCCGTTCGGTGACCAGTGGCACAACGTGCTCGACCTCGCCGACGCCTGCGACGTGCCGACCCGGTGGAGCTGCCGCACGGGCGTCTGCCACACCTGCGTCACCCCGCTGCTGTCGGGAAACATCAGCTACGAGCCCGACCCGCTGGAGCTCCCGGCCGACGGGCAGGTGCTGATCTGCTGCGCCCGGCCGGCCACCGACATCGTGCTCGACCTGTAGGCGGGCGCGGACCACGGTCTGCCACGGACGCGAGGGCGCGAGCGTGCGCCCGCGGGCCTGCGGTGGCCGGAGACCGGGGGCCAGGGTCACGACCAGTGATGTTGACGGGCGCGACGGCCAGGCTCCGGTGCCATGCTGGCTCTTATGCGTCCTGACATCAGACCTGGCGGCACCTTCCCTGATTACGCTCTCCCGGACCACGCCGGCACCACGCGTACGCTCAGCGAGCTGCAGGGCGCTGATCCGCTGATCCTGACCCTGGCGCGGGGCAACTACTGCCCGAAGGAGCACCAGCAGCATCTCGAGCTGGCGGCCAACTACCCGAAGATCGCGGTGGCCTACACGCAGGTCGCCACCATCGCCACCGACGACCATCACGTTCTGCAGGAATTCCGCGCGTCAGTGGGCGCCCAGTGGACCTTCCTGTCCGATCCCGGCCGGACCGTCCAGCAGGACCTGGAAATCCAGGAGTACACCGACCCCGAGCACAACCCGATGATCCCGCACACGCTGGTGCTCAAGCCGGGGCTCGTCGTGCACAGCGTCTACAACGGGTACTGGTTCTGGGGCCGCCCGTCGTTCTACGAGCTGTGGACCGACCTGCGCGCCGCCATGCGCGAGACCCGCCCGGACTGGGACCTGAGTGCCCCTGGCCTGCGCGAAGCCTGGGACAAGGGTGACTACACGCGCTTCCACGGCTGGAACAAGCGGGCCCCCGGGTCGGCGCCGACCTCGTACGTCGAACCCGGCAAGGGGTGAGCGATGCGCACACCCGTCTGCGAACTGCTCGGGATCGAGCAGCCGGTCGTCCAGGCCCCGATGTCCGACATCGTCCCGCTGGCCGCGGCCGTGTCGAACGCCGGGGGGCTCGGCATGCTGACGCTGACGTGGTCGGAAGACGTCGGAGCCGTCATCCGGCAGACGGCGGCGCTGACCACGCGGCCGTTCGGCGGCAACCTCGTGCTCACCGAGGACCGTCACCGCCGCCTTGACCAGGCGCTTGAGGCCGGCCTGCGGATCGTCTCGTTCTTCATGGGTGATCCGGGCGGCTACGTCAAGCAGGTCCACGACGCGGGCGGCGTTGTCTTGTGCACGGTCGGCACGGCCGAGGAGGCACGGCGGGCAGTCGCGGCCGGCGCGGACGTGATCGTCGCCCAGGGCTGGGAGGCCGGCGGGCACGTGTGGGGCACGATCGCGACCCTGCCGCTGGTGCCCGCCGTGGTGGACGCGGTGGCGCCGGTGCCGGTGATCGCGGCGGGCGGGATCGCCGACGCCCGCGGCGTCGCCGCCGTTCTCGCGCTGGGCGCCCAGGCCGCCTGGCTGGGCACCCGGTTCCTGCTGGCCGCGGAGATGCCGATCCACGAGGAGTACCGGCGCCGGCTGATCGCCGCGGCCGAGACAGAACCGCAGCGGTACAGCAGCCTGTACTCGGCCGGGTGGCCCGACTCCCCGCACCGCGCGCTCCGTAACTCGACCGGCGACGCGTGGCGGGCCGCGGGCTGCCCGCCGCTCGCGCAGCGGCCGGGCCTGGGCGACGTGATCGCGCACCTCGCCTCAGGCGAAGCGGTCGTCAGGTACGAGCCGGCCCCCCCGATGGAGGACACGACCGGTGACATCGAAGCGCTCTCGATGTGGGCCGGGCAGAGCGTCGCGCTCGCGCGCCAGTCGCAGTCAGCGGCCGATATCGTGGCCGAGCTGACCTCCCGCCTGTAGTCCTGATCACTGGTCACCCAGACGGGGTGCCTGCCCGCTGGCTGGCCGCCGCGGCGGGCCAGGGTGGGCTGACCGGACAGTCCCGGCCGTCATGCCTTACGTTTACGGCATGGACGCGCCGCCCGAAGTCATCTACATCATCAGGCACGCGGAGAAGCCGCTTAAGCCGCCGCTGTCCGGCGTTGACTTCACGGGCGGGCAGAACGAGCATTCCCTGCTCCCGCGCGGCTGGCAGCGCTCAGGGGCGCTCGCGGCCCTCTTCCACCCGGACTTCGGCGCGGTGCGGGAGGGCCTGCGGAGCCCGACGGTGCTGGTGGCGCCCTCGTGGGGGCATCCTGGCAAGACGGCCGCGCACCGCTCGTACCAGACCATTCAGGGCCTGAGCGAGCGCCTGGAACTGCCGATCACGTGCGAGTACGCCCAGGGCCAGGAACAGCAGCTGGCCGACAGCCTGGTGCGCGACCACGCCGGCGCCGTGCTGATCTGCTGGGAGCACAAGCACATCCCGCTGATCGCGTCCGCGCTGCCGCTCGCGGCCGGGACCGCCATCCCGCACAGGTGGCCGGGGGACCGCTACGACGTCATCTGGTCGTTCACCCTCGACCCCGGCCGGGGACGGGCCCGCTACACCTTCAGCCAGATCCCGCAGCTGCTGCTAGCCGGGGACGCCGATACCGTGATCACGGCGGCCGGAGACGCCAGCTGAGCTCCTCATTCCGGCCGTGTGCTGCGGGCGGGCTGCTCGGCCAGCATTTCCCTGACCATGGGAACGACGCGGGTGCCGTAGAGCTCGACCGCGCGGAGCCGGGCGCTGGCGGAGAGCGCTCCGCCCGAGGAGTAAATGAGATCGAAGCGGCCGACGCCGAGCGTCTGGATGGCACGGGCCATCTTGCGGGCGACGGTTTCCGGTGCGCCGATGTACAGGGACCCGTGGTCGACCTCGGCCTCGAATTCCGTCCGGCGCAGCGGCGGCCAGCCCCGCAGCGCGCCGATGCGGTCCCTGATCTCCTTGTAGCCGGGGTAGAAGAGTTCCCTGGCTTCCTCGTCCGTCGCGGCGATGAACCCGGGCGAGTGCACACCGACCGGGTAGGCGGTGGTGCCGAACTGTGCGGCCGCCTGCCGGTACAGATCGATGAAGGGTACGAAACGAGCGGGTGCTCCGCCGATAACCGCCAGCATCAGCCGCAGGCCGTGGCGCGCGGTGCGGACGACTGACTGCGGCGAGCCGCCGACGCCGACCCAGGTGGTCAGCCGGCCGGACTCGGTCTTGGGGAAAACGTCGGCGTCGTGCAGCGCCGGGCGAGTGGTGCCTTCCCAGCTGACCGGCTTCTCGTCGAGCAGCTTGACGAACAGGTCGATCTTCTCCTCGAAGAGCACCTCGTAGTCGCTCAGGTCGTAGCCGAAGAGCGGAAACGACTCGGTGAACGAGCCGCGCCCGAGTATTACCTCGGCCCGGCCGCTCGACAGCGCGTCGACGGTCGCGAAGCGCTGGAAGACCCGGACCGGGTCGTCGGAGCTGAGCACCGTTACCCCGGAGGCCAGGTGAATGCGCGAGGTCCTGGTGGCAATCCCCGCGAGCACCGTCTCCGGGGTCGAGACCGAGAACTCCGGCCGGTGGTGCTCGCCCACCGCGATCACGTCGATGCCGGTCTCGTCGGCGACAACCGCCTCGTCCACGATCCGCCGGATCGCCTCGGCGTAGGAGACGATTTCGCCGCGGTCGTCCCGTGGCAGGTCCCCGAAGGTGTCGATGCCGAACTGGATGTTGTCCACGCCGGCCTCCCCTCCTCAGTACCGGGCAGCAGGCCCGGGAATGTGATTGACATGTCAATTATGCGGCCATATGAT
Organism: Trebonia sp.; assembly: GCA_036501515.1. Lineage (GTDB taxonomy): Bacteria > Actinomycetota > Actinomycetes > Streptosporangiales > Streptosporangiaceae > Trebonia. The sequence continues at coordinate 4,649 of DASYAD010000195.1, forward strand.
TGACATGTCAACTACAGGAGGTGCCCGTGACCAGTGCAGGGCGGCCTCGGCGCTCCCCGACCAGCGCCGAGCTGCGGACCTGGCGCGAATTCATCGAGACGGTGGAGGCGCTGCGGTGGCGGCTGGCCGGCCGTCTGCAGTCCGAGTCCTCGCTGTCGCCAGGAGACTACGAAGTGCTGCTCGCGCTGAGCGAGGCTGACGGGCACCGGCTCCGCCCGTCAGAGCTCGCGACCGTGATCGGCTGGGAGCGCAGCAGGCTCTCCCATCACCTGGGGCGAATGGAGAAACGGGGCCTGGTCGGCCGGGACCCGTGCGCCGCGGACGGCCGGGGCGCCGAGGTCGCGCTGACCGCGGACGGCGCCGACTGCTTCCGCCGCGCCACCATTCCGCACCTGCGCGCCGTGCGCGAGCTCTTCATCGACGCGCTGTCCCCCGAGCAGCTGGCCGCCGCCGACGACATCGCGACCACGCTGCGCCGCCAGCTCGACCAGGCCCGTTAGCGGTGGCGCGGCAGCACCCCGCTGACCGCGGTCAGCCAGGCACCCCCCCGCAGGCCGGCCGACGTCGACGACATCGCGTTAGCCCCGCGCTGATGCTCTCGCTAGGCAGGGTCGCGCGGTGCTCCCGGGGATTGTGTGACCAACTCGCCGCTAACCGCGGCTCCACGCGGCAATTAGAGTGGAACATGCTGGCGCAATGGAAATTTTTATGGATTATACTCGAAAAAGTTACCAAGATCTTTCCTTTGCCAGTAACTATAGCGACTAGTGAGCCTGGCGCGGCGGCTGTCGCCACCGGAACCACGCCCGCTACCTGACGCAGGAACTCGTCCCGGCCTGCACCCGGGCTGCCGGCAGGCGGACGACCCGTAGGCTTGCGGCCCCGCCGGGCGGCCGGGCGGCAGCAGGCCCCCCGGACGGGAGCGGCTTGACCTTCCGTGCCCCGCGGGCCTGTCATCCGGCACGATCGCGGCGGCGGCGTAGTAGAAAGGATCCCTATGGGACAGAAGACGGTCCGCTTCAGCGACCTCAGCGAGCAGCTCATCACCGAAGACGGCGCCCTCGTGCGCATTGTCGTTCACGAGCACCCCGAACTGGACGGCCAGGCCGTGGAGATCGAGGCGCACCTTGATGAGGTGCAGGCGATCACGGAGGGTGCGCTCGAGGTCGCCGTCGTGGACCTGTACACGGCCGGCGAGCCCGAGCCGCGGCGGGTGACGCTCGACGCCGCGGTATTCGACAAGCTCGCCACGAGCCGCTCGATGGCCGAACTGCTCATCGCCGCCAGGCCCGCCAGGCCGGCCAAGCGCGCGCCTAAGCCGGGGGCGGCGGCCGCGGCCGGTGACCGGACCGACTACGGCACGCTTGAGCACGCGGGGACGCCGCACAAGGGCAAGACCACCGATGCCGAGAAGCGGCTTGTCCGTGAGCACCTGGCCGAGGTCAACAAGCGCCTCGCGGCGGCGGGCCTGCGGGTGATCGACCCGGCTGACCCGGCCCACGCCGAGCGTTACGGCCTCGAGGCGCCGGCCGCGGGCTGAGCGGTCGCCGGTCAGCCGACGAGCAGCACGAGCTTCCCCCGCAAGTGGCCGTTCTCGCTGACCCGGTGTGCCTCCGCGACCTCGGCCAGCGGGAACGTGCGCGCGACCGGGAGCGAGAAGCGCCCGGATTCGGTCAGCTCGCCGATGTCGTCGAGCGCGTGCAGCGCGCGGCCGCTTTCGCCGCTGCTGAAGCGCACTCCGTACTCTTTCGCGCCGGCGAAGTCGGCGATCGTCAGGACGTGCCCGGGGCCGCCCGCGAGCTCGATGAGCTCAGGCAGGACGCCGCTCCCGGCGGCGTCGAGCGCCGTGCTCACGCCGTCAGGTGCGAGTGCGCGGACGCGTCCGGTCAGGCCGTCGCCGTAGGCGACCGGTTCGGCCCCCAGCGTGCGCAGGTAGTCGTGGTTGGCCGGGCTGGCGGTGCCGATCACCCGCGCGCCGCGCGCCACCGCGAGCTGGACCGCGGCGCTGCCCACGCTTCCTGAGGCGCCGTTGACGAGCAGCGTGCTGCCGCCCGTGACGCCGAGCTGGTCGAGTGCGCGGGTGGCGGTCTCGACGGCGGCCGGAAGCGCGGCCGCGCCTGCGAAGTCAAGCGACGGCGGAACCGGCGCATACCAGGACAGCACCGCAAGCTCGGCCTGCGCCGCGCCTTCAGCGGAAAACCCGAACACGCGGTCGCCGGCGGCCACGCCGTCGACGCCCTCGCCGAGCTCGTCGACGACGCCCGCGGCCTCGTAGCCGAGGGTCTGCGGCAGCTCCTCGTCCATCAGGCCCTGGCGTTTCTTCCAGTCGCTCGGGTTCACGCCGGCCGCCCGCACGGCGATACGAATCTCGCCGGGGCCCGGATGCGGATCAGGGAGATTTACGATCTCCAGAACCTCCGGGCCCCCGAACCTGCTGAAACGAACTGCCTTCACCACTCGCTCCCATCCCCGACTCGTGGTGTCGTGCAATTTCCCCGCGGCGGATCAGGTATCCCTGTCCGCGCGAGCACTCAGGCCGCTGTCGCCGCCTGGTACTTGGCCACGATTTCCGCGGGCACGCGGCCGCGGTCCTTGATGTCAAAGCCGTTGTCCTTGGCCCATTCGCGGACCTTGGCGGTGTTGACGACGTCACCTGCGGCCCGGCGGCCGCGGGTCGCGCGGCGTGCGGTGCCGCCGGTCTTCCTGGCGTGGGCGATGTACGTCGCCAGGATCTTGCGCAGCTCGTCGCTGTTCGCGGTGCTGAGGTCGATCTCGAAATCGGTGCCGTCAAGGGCGAACCGGACCGTGCCCTCGGCCGCGCCGCCGTCGATGTCGTCGATAAAGAGGGTTTCGATTTTCTGGGCCATTGCACTTACTCCACATGTCGAGCCGGTGATTAAAACCAGGATAGCGGGCCCCGGTTGCGGACCGATGTATTGGGTGGTGCTGTTTCTGGTTTTTTAACCCTGTATATAAGGCGCGCAAGAAAGCACACCGGATGGAGTATGACGGACATTGCCCCTGAAAGCGGGCATGACTGCGAAGATCGAACCCGCAGGTCAGGCCCTCCTTCAGGGGTATCTGTGTGCTCTACTGATTTCATTCAGTGGCAGCTCATGCACGGAGGGCGAAATGGGCGATCGTCGTGACGGTTAGGCGAGGGACCGGTCTGCTGGCCGCCCGGGTCGCGGTGGCCGTCGCCGCGGCCGCCGGCCTGACGCTCGCGGGTAATGCCGGCGCGTCAGCGGCCAGCGCGGTAACCGCGACCGCCCCGGCGGTGCTCGAGTCGCTCGCCTGCCCCTCGGCCTCCCACTGCGTCGCCGTCGGGGCGGACAGCCCGGACAGGCCCACCCGGCTGGCGGCGGACAACTGGAACGGGACCGCCTGGGTCCGGGTCGCGGTGCCCAGCCCGGCCGGAAGCGTCAGCGTGAACCTGAACGGGGTGGGCTGCCCCGCCGTTCACCCGTGCGTGGCGGTCGGCCGGGCTTACCCCAGGTCCGGCGGCTTCTACGCCATCGGCGCGGTCTGGAACGGCGCGAGCTGGTCGGTCGCCAGGGCCGTGGACCCCGGGTCGTCCTCTGACCTGTTCGCCGTTTCCTGCGCGACCACCGCCAGCTGCTTCGCGGTCGGCCGCTACACGCGCACGGGCAGCGCCAGCTGGACCGCGCTGATCGAGCACTGGAACGGCAAGGCATGGGCCGAGCTGGCCGCGCCGGTGCCGGCCGGCAGCAACCACGCCGCCCTGCAGGCGGTCTCCTGCGCGGCCTGGAACATGTGCGTCGCCGCCGGCGGCGACGACTCGGGACAGCTCATCGAGCGCTGGAACGGCCACGTGTGGGCCGCCACCCGGCCGCCGACCAGGACGTCGGAGACGCTCCTCGGCGTCGCCTGCCCGACGGCGACGAGCTGCTTCGCCTCCGGCGGCGACAAGCTCAGCCAGGGGTCGCTGATCGACCACTGGAACGGCAGAACCTGGACCCGCGACTACCCGGTGACGGCCGCGGACGCTGATTACCCCATGTTCAAGTCGGTCTCCTGCTCCTCGCCAAGCGCCTGCCTCGCCGTCGGCAACAACGTCGCGGGGGCGTTCGTCGACCGCTGGGACGGCACGGACTGGCTGCCGGTCGGGCCGCTGGTGTTCAACGGCGGCACACCGCGGTACTTCGTCCAGGTCCGCTGCCTGTCCGCGACGAACTGCGTCGCCCTCGCGTCGGCGAACCCGGCCAGCGACTTCTGGCGCTCTTCGGCCGAATTCTGGAACGGCACCTCATTCCAGACGGTGCCGACCACCTGACCGCCGGCGTGGCGGGAATTATGTGCCCTCGTCCGTGTTATGTTGGGTGAGGCACCCAAGAACCGAGCTGGCCGTCTCAGGACGACCTTTCCCGGTGTCGTGGTCATCAGGCCACCCGTTGGCGGTTCCGGGTCCACGTGAGATGCTTTTGCCGTAGTCAGCTGCGTTGATCCTCGTAGATCCGCAAGCCGGCTCGGCGCCGAAGCAACAGGCCCCCTGCCTGGGACGTTCCTCGTTCCCCGGCGGGACTGAGCGGCATGCTGCCGCGGCCACCGTGCCTCGGCATCAAGAGGAGGAGTTTTGGCTCGACCAGGCCAGCGCCAGAAGGGCGCTCGCCGCAGCGTCCCGCCCAGGCAGCGACGCGTCCGTCAGCGCGAGGACATCATCTCGGTGCTCACCCGCGCCGTCCGTGAGGTGGAGGCGGCCGCCCAGCGTGGCCGCGTGACGCCTGCGGTGCGTACGAAGTTCCAGGCCGCCGCCCTGCTGCTGCGCGAAGAGCGGGCCCGCGTTCAGGCCGCGGCCGCGAGCCCCAGTCAGCGGGCCGAGCAGCTCAAGCGCCTTGACGGCATCGCGGCCATCCTGGCGGCGACCGCCGTCAGGGACTCGGGGCTGCTGGCGCTGCTCTCTGAGGACGCGAGCGTCTCTGACGCCGCCCGCTCGCTCAAGCGGGAGATGGTGCAGAACCTCGGCCTCGAGCCGGCGCCGGAAGAGGCGCCGGCTGCCGAGGCCCCGGCCGCGCCGGCCGTTCCGGAGACCCGGGTCAAGCCGCAGTCGGTGATTTCCCGGCAGCTGGCGAACCCGTTCCTCGCCCCCGACTTCTCGGCCGCGCCGCAGCGCGCCTCCACCCCGCGCCGGCTGGCCGGCTGGGAACTGCTTAACCCGCTGCTGAGCTCCTTCGAGAAGGCGGCCGACGGCGCCCCGGCCTGCATGTCGCTGCCGGCGCCGACCGCCCGCTTCACCCCGGCGGGCCTCGAGCTGATGCCGCACCAGGGCGAGCTGGTCGCCGAGGCCGCGGCGGGCCACCGGACGTTCCTGCTCGCCGACGAGCCCGGCCTGGGCAAAACGGCGCAGGCGCTGCTCGCGGCGGAGGCCGCGAACGCCTACCCGCTGCTGGTCGTCGTGCCGAACGTCGTCAAGACCAACTGGGCCCGTGAGGCCGCCCGCTGGACGCCGCACCGCCCGGCCACCGTGGTGCAGGGTGACGGCGACAACGTCGACGGCTTCGCCGATATCGTCGTACTCAACTACGAGGTGCTCGACCGGCACGTGGGGTGGCTGGGTGACTTCGGCTTCCGCGGCATGGTGGTGGACGAGGCGCACTTCATCAAGAACAAGTCCTCGCAGCGCTCGCAGCACGTGCTCGCGCTCGCCGACCGCATCAGGTCCCGCACGGCCCGGCCGCTGCTCATGGCGCTGACCGGCACCCCGCTGATCAACGACATCGACGACTTCCGTGCCATCTGGCAGTTCCTCGGCTGGATCGACGACAGCAAGCCACTCGGCGAGCTGGCCGACGCGCTCGAGGACACCGGCCTGACGCCCGCGGACCGGGGTTTCTACCCCGCGGCCCGGCAGAGCGTGATCGACCTCGGCATCGTCCGCCGGCGCAAGCTCGACGTGGCGGCTGACATCCCCGCGCGCCGCATCGCCGACCTTCCGGTCGAGCTCGACGGCCAGGTCGGCCGGTCAATCCGGGCGGCCGAGCGCGACCTCGCCCGCCGGATGGTCTCGCGGTACGAGACGGCGCTCGCGAACCGCAGCGTCGACTCCGGCGTCGAAGGCATCGACTACGACCTGGTCTACCGGATCGCCCGGGCGGAGCTGAAGGAAGCGACGACGGCCAAGTCCGGCGAGAACGTGTTCACGATGATGCGGCGCATCGGCCAGGCGAAGGCCGAGCTGGCGGCCGACTACGCGGCCCAGCTGGCCCGCAGCACCGGCAAGGTCGTCTTCTTCGCCAAGCACATCGACGTGATGGACGCGGCCGAGGAGACCTTCACCAGGCAGGGCGTGCGCTTCTCCTCGATCCGCGGTGACCAGACGCCCAAGGCGCGGCAGGCCAATGTCGACGCGTTCGTGAACGACCCGGACGTCGCGGTCGCGGTGTGCTCGCTGACCGCCGCCGGGGTCGGCCTGAACCTGCAGGTCGCGTCCAACATCGTGCTCGCCGAGCTGTCCTGGACCAACGCCGAGCAGACCCAGGCCATCGACCGCAGCCACCGCATCGGGCAGTCCGAGCCGGTCACGGCGTGGCGCATCATCGCCGCGCAGACCATCGACGCCAGGATCGCCGAGCTGATCGACAGCAAGGCCGGCCTTGCCGCCCGGGCGCTTGACGGGTCAGACGAGGAAGTCTCCTCGTCGGGTGGCGTGCAGCTCGATGCGCTGGCGGCGCTGCTGACCGACGCGCTGCGGGCTTCTGCCGGATACGGCGACGCCGTTACGATGGCGGTCAGCTGACCGCAAAGCTGACGGCAGGGGAGCGCTGTGTCGGATCAGGACGACCCGGACGTAATCGAACAGGCGCCGCGGTTCAGCCTTCCGAAGATGCCGTGGCACCCGGCTGGCCTGAGGGTACCGACGGGGAAGCGGCCGGCGGTGCTCGCGGCCGCCGTCGTCGCGTTCGCCCTCGTCGCGGCCGGCGGCTCGTTCGCCGTGGTGAGGCTGACGAGCGGCCCGCCTGATCCGCTGGCCGGGCTGATCACCGAGGTCACGAGCGTTCCGGTCAGCCCGGACGCGACCGCGGGCACCCCGCCGCCCGGCGGCGCTCCCGTGCCCGTCGGCACCCCCGTGCCCGCCGGGACGTTTGCCGTCGGCGGCGTCCTGCCGACGCCGCCGCCGCCGTCATCGGGCTCGTCTGCCTACTCGTCGAGCCTGCAGATCGAAGACGCGCCGGTGGCGGTGAGCGGGCCGCCGCTGACCAAGGCCGGCAAGCCCGAGGTCCTGTACGTCAACGCCGGGTACTGCCCGTACTGCGCCGAGGAGAACTGGGCGCTGATCGTCGCGCTCAGCCGGTTCGGCCAGTTCGCCGGGCTGACGACGAGCAGGTCGCCGCAGTTCGAGGACGTGCCGCCAATCGATACCTGGACGTTTTACGGCTCGTCGTACACCAGTCCGTACCTGGCCTTCGTCCCGGTCGAGATGCAGTCCGGCGTCGCCGTCAGTCCCAAGGCGGACAAGGGGAAGGCGGCTAGCTACCGGGTGCTGCAGCGGCTCACGCCCGCGCAGCGGGCCGTGTTCGACAAGTACGACACGTCGGGTTCGACCCCGTTCATCGACTTCGCCAACCGGGCCGCCCAGACCGGCTCGGGGATCCTGCCTAACCTGATCGCGGGCAGGACCTGGCAGCAGATCGCGGCCGACCTCAGGCGGCCGGGTACCGCCCTGGGCGCGGCGCTGCTGACCGAGGCGAACTCGCTGACCGCCGAGCTGTGCCGCCTCACCGGCGACCGCCCGGCCGCCGCCTGCCGGTAACCCGGCGGCCAGTGGAATCCCGGCGGTGGCGGGGGAATGACCCTTTCGTTCCGGAAATAAGGTATTAAAACGGTCCTGATAACGAGCAATGATGATTTGCGCAATTCGCCGGCCTGCGATAACCGCGGCTCGGGCTTAAACGGTCCCATGAGCGGGAAAGTGGTCTTAGCACGCAAGCTATCACTTGGAGATCGATATGCGACGCAGTTCACTCCGGCGCGTACCGGCCGCTCTGGTAACAACGGCACTGCTTCCAGTCGTAGCCAGGGAGTTCTTCTCGCGCGAGACAGGCAGCGAGTACGGTATCGGGTTGCTGACGAAGCTCCGCTTTCTCTTCGCCGTGATCCTGAACAACATCCGCGTGGAAAGCGCGTCGAACTTTCTTTACCACCTGATCATGGCGGGCAAAATCCTGCAGATCCCCAAGGACCTGCCGGGCGACATCATCGAATGCGGCTCATTCAAGGGCGGCAGCGCCGTCAACCTGTCGCGGCTCGCCAAGATGACCGGCCGACGGCTGCACCTCTTCGACAGCTTCGAAGGGCTGCCGATCCCGCGCCAGGAAGACCGCGAGCACCTGGTGCTCTCGGAACTCCAGTTCCACACCTACGAGGGCGGGGCCTACGCGGGCTCGCTCGGGGAGGTGCGGGAGAATCTGCGCAAGTACGGCGTGCTCGACGTCTGCCAGTTCCACAAGGGCTTCTTCAACGCCACCCTGCCCGCGTTCTCCGAGCAGCTGGTGTTCGCCTACATCGACGCCGACCTGACAAGCTCCGTCCGTGACTGCCTGAAGTACGTGTGGCCGCTCCTGCAGGACGGCAGCTACCTGTTCACTGACGAGGCGCACCACACCGAGATCGCCGTCCTGTTCCACGACCCCGCCTGGTGGGAGAACGAGCAGCACTCGGCGCCGCCCGGACTCGTCGGCGGCGGCAACGGGCTCGGCCTGCTGCTGCACCCCGGCGGCTTCCGCAGCTCGCTCGGGTTCACCGCCAAGATCAAGACGCAGGAGCTGCCGCGCCGCGTCGGCTAGCGTCGGCTAGCGGATTTCGTAGGTTCCGTCCAGCCGGGCACGGCCGGTGACGTGGCCGTTGACGGCGGCGAGGACGTCACCGAGGGTGAAGCCCTCGGCCAGTCCCGGTGCCTGGTCGACGGCGAAGAGCTGGAAGACGTAGGCGTGCGGTCCGTGTGACCGCACCGGCATGGGGCCGGCCCAGCCGCGGCGCCCGAGTGCGCCCTTGCCGTGCCTGATCCCCGGCACCGGGCTGGGGTTGGTGAGCGCGTTCTCGGGGATGCCTCCGAGCGACGGGTCGATGCCGAGCGTGAGCGCGTGGGTAGCCGGCTTCCCGATCGGGACGTCGGGATCCTGCACGATCAGCACCAGCTCGACCGTCTCGGCGGGCGGCGGCGTCCAGTTGAGTGCGGGTGAGATGTTCGCGGCGAACAGCCTGCCGCGGTGCTTCGCCGGGATGGGTGCCCCGTGGTCGAAGGCGGGGCTTGTCAGGCTGAAGTTCTCCGGTGCCTGCAGGTCAGGGCGGGCCCAGACGAGAGTGTGCTGGCCGGCGCGCCGGCCGCGCAGTGCGACGCCGAGGGGATTTGCGGGCATAACGCTGACTCCTTCTGCGGTGAAATCTGGCTACTGACGAGTGTGGCTGCTGGTACGTCCGGCTCGGCTGGCGGCGTGCCGCCGCCGCGCATGAGGGAGACGACGGCGGCGATGAGGCCGAGCGCGGCCGAGACGGCGAAGACCAGGACCAGGCCGTCGTGGAACGGGCCGGAGATGAGGCCAGGGAAGAACTCCCGGCCGGTGAGCAGGCTCCTGTTCGCCGGCGTCAGCGATGACAGCGCTCCGTACCGCGACAGCAGGTGCTGGACGGGGTTCACCCCGAGCATGGCCGCGAACAGGGAGGAGACGGGGCCGGCGAGGAAGAATCCGGCGCCAGCGGGTCGAGGTGAATGCCGTTGAAGATGGCCGGCAGGGCGATCAGGATGATCATCCCGTCCAGGCTCGACATGAAGACGGCCATCGTCGTGTTCGTCAGGTCCGTCCACTGGTAGCGGCCGGCCGCGGCGGAGCGGGCCCGCGCTGTCCGCGGCGGCTTGCCTGGCTGACTGCTCATCACTGCTCCGGGGCGCGGAACCCGCGCGAGCTGTTTAGGTATACGAAAGACTTCGTTCGTTAGGTATGTTAAAGAACTATGCAGCAGGATGCAAACCAGGAGCAGCGCGAGGCGGCTGAGGGGACCGACCTCGGCGGCCAGGTCCGGCTGGCCGTCGGGCGGCTTTACCGGCGCTTCCGCAGCGAACGCCTGGAAGGCGGCCTCGGAGACGGGGCACTCGCCGTGCTCAGCCGCCTCAACAAGCGCGGGCCGCAGACGCTGACCGAGCTCAGCGAGTACGACCGGGTCTCGCCGGCCTCCATGAGCCAGACGGTGAACCGGCTCACCTCGGCCGGCTACGCGGTACGCAACCGCGACCCGGACGACGGGCGCAAGGTGCTCTTCAGCAGCACCGCCGCGGGCGACGAACTCGCCAGCGCCGCCCGGGCGCAGCGCAACGCCTGGCTCGACGAGCGGCTGCGGGCGCTCGACGCCGAAGACCGGGCGGTCATCGCCCGGGCTGCGGAACTGCTTAACCACATCGCCGACTCGTTACGCCGGCAGCCCGCCGTCGGGCGCCGCTCCCGTTATGCCGTCAGGCGGAGCCGTTAGCTCCTCCCAGCACGTCCTGCAGCACCGTGGCCAGCCACTCGCTGGCTGCCCCGGCCGAGGCCGGGGCGGCCAGGTGCCGGGCGGCGATATAGATGTCGGGCCTGACAAGCAGTGCGCCGCCGTCTTCGATCTCGCGCAGCCCGGCCCAGGTGCCGTAGGGGTCTTCGTACCGCTCACCGGGGCCGATAGAAACGGGCGTAATCCGGATCCCGAGCCGGTCACCGAGCTCGGCCGCGGCGGTCAGCCAGTCCTGGCCGCCGATGCCCGTCACGAGCGCGAAGTCGCCGTGCCCGGCGAGGTCGAGTGTCGACACCCGCCGCCCGTCCCTGGTGACCCAGGTGTGCGGCAGCTTGGCACCGGGCCAGGTGGTGGCCTGCGCGTACAGCTCCGGGTCGCGCCGGTACTCGGGCAGCGGGGTGCCGTCGGGCACCACGGCAGACGACGCGTAGCGCTGGTTGTGCTCGACGCCGTGAGCGTCGAACTCGTAGGCCTTGTAGGCGATCGCCTCGCGGAGGGCGGCGCGGATCTTCTCGCCCTCGGGACCGGGCGCCTTGCGCTTGGCCAGCTGCCCTTCGAGCAGGGCAACGTCGGTCGTGTCGGTCAGGTCGAGCGCGGTGAGGATCTTGCCGGTGTCGACGATGCTCTGGTTGGCGCGCTCGACGATCTGCCTGGCGATCGGCGCGCGCTCGGCGTCGTAGGAGTCAAGCAGGGACGGGTCCGCCGTGCCGGCCACGACGTAGGCGAGTTTCCAGGCCAGGTTGTAGGAGTCCTGAATGGAGGTGTTGGAGCCGAGGCCGTTGGTCGGCGGATGCCGGTGGATCGCGTCGCCCGCGCAGAACACCCGGCCGCGGGATATCGTCGTCGCGTACTGGTGGTTCACCGTCCACGGCGAAGCGGACTTGACCCGCATCTCGAAGTCCTCGGTGCCGACCAGCTTGACCGCGAGCTCGCGGATGAACTCGTCGGTGAAGTCCGGCGGCCCCGCGGCGACCTCGTAACCCCACATCAGCATCCACTCATGCCACGGCTTGATCATCCGGAGCACGCCAAGGCCGACGCCCTCGCGCTCCGCGCCCGGCTGCAGCATCCAGTACAGGACCGACGGCCGGTACTCGACGAACCGGGACAGGTCGGCCTCGAAGATGATGTTCATCGCCCCGCCGACGGCGCCTGGTCCCTCGAGCGGCAGTCCGAGACCGTCGGCCACCACGCTGCGGGCGCCGTCGGCGCCGATCAGGTACTTCGAGCGGATGGTGTAGGTCGCGCCGGTCAGCCGGTCGCGCACCGTGCTGGTCACGCCCGCCTCGTCCTGGACGCAGGACAGGTACTCGGTGTCGAAGCGGACGCGCGCGCCGCGCTCCTGGGCCGCCTTCACCATGATCGGCTCGGTGATCGTCTGCGGCGCGTCGAGCATCGTGCACGGGCTGGCCAGCTCGTAGTCGGCGTGCCGGGCGGTGTCGGTGCCCCAGGACGGGATGCGGCCGAGCTCCTCGCCCGCCAGGCTGGTGCAGAACGTGGTGTTCCCCATGTATTGCCAGGCGGTCGCTTCGCGCATCAGCTGGTCTTCGACGCCCGCGTCGCGCATCGCTTCCATCGTCCGCTGGTTGGTGATGTGCGCCCGGGGACTGTCGGACAGCCGCCCGTACTTGGTGACCAGCAGCACGGACGTCCCGTAGGAGGCCAGGAACAGCGCGGCGGAGGCGCCGGCCGGCCCGGACCCGACCACGAGCACATCGGTTTCGACCATGGAATCCCCGCCCGGCAGTGTCGTCATCGACAGCTCCATCCACTCGCGTGCCAGAAGCGTAGCTCAGTCAGGCGAACGCCTGCCAAGTACGGCGACGATGACAGCGCAAAGACAGAGGATGGCGGCCACCACGGTCATCGCGCGGCTGAGCCCGGCCGAGAACGCGGCAGCCGTCCGGCAGGTACTAGCGCGGTTCTGCCGAGGCCGCGGGCGCCGCGCCGGCGGCGAGCAGGGCGGCGCCGGCCGCCACCACGAACCAGCCGGTGGCCTTGTGCCGGAAGCTGGAGAGCTGCTCGCGCTGGTCGGCGGTCAGCTGTGCCGCGGCGGCCTCGCGGTACTTCCTCGACCAGCGGCGGCGCAGCACGTACATGACCTAGCAGCCACCACCAGGGCGACGGGCGGTCCTGCGCCGCCTCCGGCGCCGAGACCTTGACCCCTTCGATTCCCTCGCGGTCGAAGTCCATTTCGCCGAGCTCGACCGACCCCTGGTACAGCGGCCCGGCCGCCAGCAGCCAGGCCCCTGCGAACTCGGCCCAGATGATCACCTCATTCATAAGCCAAGCCTGCCAGGACGCCGTCCGGCCCGCATGTCACGCAGCGGGCGGCGCGGCGGGCAGGGCCGCGGGAAGCTCAAAACGGGTGAACAAGGCCGGGTCGGTGAACAGGGAGATCCGTTTGAGGTGGGTGGCCGTGGTGGCGAGCACGACGATGGCGAACGGGTGGTAGCCGCCGTCGTCACCGCGGCGGTAGGCAGCGGCGCCCAGCTGGCCGTTGGCACGAAGCCCGAGCATTTTCCACTCGCCGGGAGAACCGACGGCGAAGGCGCTGAGATACGGAACGCACGTCGCCTTGCCGGAAAACCAGGTCGTCGTGCCCGTCATCTCAAGGGCCGCGTCGTCGGCGAGCAAGCGGGTGAGAGCGGCGATGTCCGAACGTGCGAAGGCGTCCATGTACTGGTCGAGCACGCGGCGCGCCCGCGCGTCGGAGGGCTCCGCCAGGTCCTCGTCGTTGAGCGGCATCGTGGCCAGCCGGCCGCGGGCGCGCTGCAGCAGGCTCTTCAGTGCCGCCACCGACACCTCGAGCACCTCGGCGGCGCCGGCCGGCGGCAACGACAGCACGTCACACAGGATGAAAGCGGCCCGCTGGCGCGGCGGCAGGGTCTGGAGCACTGCCGTGAGCGCGAGGCGGACACTCGCCCGGGCCGTGACGATGTCGGCCGGGTCGTCTGCCAGGGCGGTCACCAGGTGATCGGGCACCGGTTCGAGCCAGCGCACGCCCGCCGGCGCAGGCAGGGGCGGGGCCAGCGGGTCGCGCGACGGTGGCCCGAGCCCCGACGGAAGTGCCCGCCTGGACTGGCGCTGCAGCTCGGTGAGGCAGGTGTTGGTGGCGATCCTGTACAGCCAGGTCCGCACCGACGACCGGCCCTCGAAGCGGTCGAACGCCCGCCACGCGCGGACGTAGGTGTCCTGCACGATGTCTTCCGCCTCCTGGGCGGACCCGGTCATCCGGTAGCAGTGCGCGAGCAGTTCCCGGCGGTAGCGGGAGGCCGCGGCCTCGAATTCCGCGGTGTCTGCTGCGGGCATGGCCACCCCCTTCTGACTCGGCCGTCCGGAGATTCTGACTCCGCCGTCAGAAAAAAATCACCGGGCGCGATTCTGAGCCGGTGGCCCGCGGGTCAGTACAGGCATGACTACACCACATGATCAACTTCCGGCTAGCTCCGCACCGGCCTATGCCGACCGGCTGACGAAGGGGCTGCCCGCGGCCGACGCCCTGCGGGCGGCCAGGCAGATCCTCGGTGGCCCGCACCTGGCGGTGCTGGCCACCACCAACGCCGACGGGACACCGCAGATGTCAGTGATCTTCGTCAAAGCCGAGGGAGACGACATCCTGTTCAGCACGATCGAGGGCCGCCGCAAGACAAAGAATCTTCTCCGCAGCCGGCAGGTGACCCTCTTGCTGCACAGCCTCAGCGCTTCGCCTACGGACAGCGCTTACGCCACCCTCCACGGCACCGCGGAAGTCACCGACGATCCAGACGGCGCGTTCCATCAGGTCATGTACGACCTCCACATGGGCGGGGCGACGCCGCCGCCCGAGCCGGGAGCGCACCGGCTGATTGTCCGCGTCCATCCTGAACGCGCCTACGCGGCGCTGCCCTACGCATCCCAGTAGCGGCAGCCCGCCTAACGGAAGGGGCAACGGCAGCCTCAGAGGACAAGCTTCATGCGCGGGGCTGAGGTGAGCGTGAAGCCGAGTTTCTCGTAGACGCGCTGGCCGTCGGGAGTGGCGCTCAGGTCGACGCGGTCGGCGGCGATCGACCGGGCCCACTCCACGACGTCGAGCACCAGCCGCGTTCCGTAGCCGTGGCCGCGGTGCCCGGGCAGGGTGATGACGTTCGCGAGGCGCACGGTGCGGCCGCGGGCGCACCGCGGGTTGGGAACGCCGATCTCCAGCGTGCCGACGGCCGTGGCAACCAGCTCGCCGTCTACCTCGACGACGGGGAACCGCGCATTGAGCGGGTCGTCCGCGTACCGCGCGAACCACGCGTGCGCGTGCTCCCGCCACGGTTCGCCGGACGGCGCGCCGCCGCCGCCCCCGTCGCCGCCGCCCCCGTCGCCGTCGCCGCCGTCCCCGTCGCCGTCGTCGTCGCCGAACAGGAGCGACCAGAGGCGGAGCAGCTCAGCGGCGTCTGCGGCCGTGGCGGTCCGCAGGCGGCCCGGACTCATCTGCATCACCGCGCCATGGTCGCACGGGGGTGACCAAGCTCTCATGCGGGTGCGGTATCGGGCCAAACCCCTGCGGAGATCGAGAAAGCAGGTCGGAGGCGCCGGACAGAAAGGCAGCTACCAGGCGGCGGGCCGACGAATAAAGTGCTGATTCCGGGATACTTTGAGCCCCTATGTCTACTTCGCTACCAGCCCCCGGGCAGCGGGCCGCGACATTGGCCCGGGGATCCCGGCACACGACGCTCAGCGTGGCGACGATCGTCGCCGTCGGGTTCGCGGTCTGCCTGGCCCAGGTGGGCGTGGCCGTTCCGGCCACCCTGAACGGCACCTTCCAGACGGTGCTGCATCCCACAGGCGCGTCCCAGCTCGACTGGATCTCCGACGCCATCCTGCTGCCGATCGCGGCCCTCGAGCTCACCTTCGGCGTGCTCGGCGACCTCTTCGGCCGGAAGCGGCTGCTCGTCGGCGGTGCGCTGATCCTGCTGGTGGGCGAGCTGATCTCGAGCACCTCGACCGGCGTCGTCCAGATGTACTTCGGTCAGTTCATCGCCGGCGTCGGCTCGGCGGCCCTGTTCCCGACCACGCTGGCGATCATCGCCTCGGGCAGCCGCACGCACGCCAGCCGGGCCCGGATGATCGCCCTGTGGGCGGCCCTGCTGTCGCTCGGCAACTTCATCGCCCCGATGCTCGGCGGCCTCACCGCGACCTACGCGAACTGGCGGCTGGCGTTTGTCATCATCGCGATCCTGGCCGCGATCGTGGCGGCGGTCAGCTGGTTCTTCGCCGAGGACTCCCGCTCGCCTGAGGGCCGCTCGCTGGACATCCCTGGACAGCTCACCGTCGGCCTTGGCCTGTTCGCGCTGCTCTACGCGGTGATCGAGGGACCGACGGCCGGCTGGGGCAGCACGACGGTCATCGTGTCCTTCGTCGTGGCCCTGGTCCTGCTGGTCGCGTTCGTCGTCATCGAGACCCGGGTGCACAGCCCGCTGCTGCGCATGGACCTGTTCAAGAACCGCGCCTTCGCGCTGGCCTCGGCGGTCACCGTGGTCGGGATGTTCTCCTTCCTCGGCACCGCCTACGCGATCAGCATCTGGATGGAGGTCATACAGCACCAGAGCGCGATCCGCACCGCGGTGGCGTTCATACTGCTCAGCGGCCTGGCGATCTTCCTGCTGCCGCTGACCTCGCTCCTGATGGCCCGCCTGCAGCCCCGCTGGGTGCTAACCCTCGGCTTCCTGCTGATGGGCATCGGCCAGCTGCTGGCGTCCAACATGTCGATCACCGACACGGCGCTTCCGTCGCTCATCCTGCCGATGGGCCTGGTCGGCGTCGGCTTCGCGTTCGCGGTCTCGTCGGTCACCGCGACGGTCGTCAACACCGTGCCGCCGAAGCTGGCCGGCATGGCCGCCGCCACCACCAGCATGGTGCGCGACTTCGGGTTCGCCCTGGGCCCGGCCGTGATCGGCGCGATCGCGCTGAGCAAGGCGGCCGGGCTGTTCAACACCGCGGTCAACGCCGACTCCTCGCTCTCCGCCCTGCGGCTGGCGGCTGAGGGCGCCGGGCCGGTCGCGGTCAACTCGGTACCGCCATCGGTGGCGATCAGCAAGGCCGCCCCGCATGCGGTCACCGCCCTGAGCAGCGGGTACTCGACTGGGTTCCTGATCGTCGCGATCGCCGCCCTGGTCTGCGCGGCCGCCAGCGCGCTGTTCCTCGGCGGCCGGACCGAGCAGGAGCAGGAAATCGCGATGATCGAGCACGGCGAGGACGCCGCGGTCGCCTGACCGTCCGCACCGGGCGGCCCGGGCTTCCAGGTCAACGGGGCGTGGCCGCGCGCGCCAGGCTGACCGCGCCTGGCGCGGCGGACGCGTCCCAGTCGATCTTGTAGTGCAGCATCCAGGCCGCCTTGGCGGGATTCGACAGCCGCGCGAATACCCTGATCGCTGCCCCCATGAGAACCCGGCCCACCGGGCCGGCCGCCTTGGCGCTGTTCTTGCGCGCGGCTTCCCTGGCGATGCGTTCGACGCGCGGGCGGCGCATCGCCTCGTAGCCGGCGAACGCTTCCCCGGCACCGGGTAGTCCCGCAGGCAGCGGGCGAGTTCGACGGCGCTTTCCATGGCGAGCGAGGCGCCCTGGCCTGAGCTTGACGACGGGGCGTGCGCGGAGTCGCCGACCAGGACCATCCGGCCCCGGCGCCACGCGGGCACGCTCGGCATGCTCTCCATCGCTCCGACGACGACCAGCTGGGCCGGGTCCGTCCGGGTAATCAGCCGGGCCGCGGGGGGTGCGGTCCTCGGCGAAGGCCGCCGCCAGCCGGGTGCGCCATTCCCCGGCCGGGGTCCGGCGGGCCTCGGCCGCGCTGAGCGGCTGGTCAGAACAGGAACTGCTGGCGACCGCGCTCGGCGACGCGCAGGCAGCGCACGACAGGTAGCTCTTGAGGTACTGCCGGGCTGGCGGCGTTAGTCCTCGTGGCGCAGGGGTAGCCGAGGCGCATGGAGTCAGCTGTGCCAGGACGCCTGATCGCGGGCAGGTACCGGCTCGGACTGGTTGTCGGCCGTGGCGGTATGGGCATCGTGTGGCAGGCCCGCGATGAGGTGCTCGGGCGTGACGTGGCGGTTAAGGAGCTGACCTGGCCGTCAAGTGTTTCTACGGGGGAACGGCTGGCCGCTTGCCGCCGCGCGGTCAGGGAAGCCAGAGCGGCTGCCCGTCTCAGCCACCGCAACGTCGTCCAGGTCTTCGACATCCTGGAAGCGGACGGCTGTCCGTGGATCGTCATGGAGCTGCTTTCGCCGAGGTCGCTCCGCGACCTGGTCGACCAGGAAGGCCCCCTCTGCCCCGAGCGGGCGGCTCAGCTGGGACTTGAGGTTCTCAGCGCGCTGCGCGCCGCTCATGCGCTTGGCATCGTCCATCGGGACGTCAAGCCAGCCAACATCTTGATGGCCGCCGACCGCGCAGTGCTCGTTGACTTCGGGATCGCGCAGGCCGCCGATACCTCGGCGGATGTCACTACGGCCAGCATGCTCATCGGGTCGCCGGCATACATTGCTCCGGAACGGGCCAGGGGAGGGCTGTCCGGTCCGCCCGCTGACCTATGGGGGCTTGGCGCGTCGCTGTACGCGGCGGTCGAGGGCGCCGGTCCCTTCGAGCGGGAGGGCGGCGGGCTGGCTAGCCTCACCGCGGTGATCGCGGACGAACCGGAGCCTGCGACGCACGCGGGACCGTTGCTGTGGCCCGTGATCAGCGGACTGCTTCGCAAAGACCCGGGCGAGCGCCTGGACGCAGCAGAGGCCGAACGCATGCTCCGGGCGGCCGCCGTCCCCGCTCCGCCGGCGACCGCCGTCACTGGCATGCGACGGCGGTCGAAGATGGCAGTCGCTGCCCTTGCGGGGTCAGCGGTGCTGGTAGCCGCGGCAGCCACGGTAACGGTGCTCGACGGCCCCAGCCGGTCCCACGACCAGACGCCGGCGGCCACGGCGCCCTCGGCCAGCACGTCCCCGCCGGCCGCCGGCACGCGTCATCCGGCCGCCGGGACGAGTCACGCAACACCTGCCGCCACGCACCTGGCCTCCCGGACGTCGCCGGCGCCCGCTGTTTCCGCGACCAGCCAGGACGGCAAGGCGGATTCAGACAGCGCCGTTCCTCCGGGGCTCGCCTCGCAGCCTCCTAAGCCAGGCAAGGGCAACGGCAACGGGAACGGCAAGGGCAACGGCAACGGCAACGGCAACGGCAAGGGAAAGGCGGCCAATTCCGCCGCGTGAGGTAACCGGTAAGTCTCCGTAGGCGGCGTAGCCGCGCTGGATCGAGATCTGGTCGGCGATGAACTTCGCGTCGTGCCAGACGCCCCAGATGAAGCTCGAACCGCGGCGCGACAGCCACGGCAGGCCGAGGAAGTAGACGCCTGGCTCGCTGGAGACGCCGCGCTGGTGCCGTGGCCGGCCGGCGTCGTCCAACGCGCCGACCCGCAGCCAGCCGAAGTCGGTGGCGTAGCCGGTCGCCCACAAGACCGTCGTGACGCCGGCCGAGGCGAGGTCAAGCTCGGAGAGCGGCCTGGTCACGCACGGCGGCTCGGGACCGAAGAGACGGGCCCGGGGCTCCGGCGGCAGGCTGAGTCCGTTGCGCGCGATGTAGGCGTCGGCTTCGTCAAGCACCGACAGGTAGTTGGCGTCGCCGGCCGCGATGTTGCCGCGTAGGTCGCCGGCGAAGCGCACCGTGCCGTATGCGAACGACGTAGTGCTGCCGACGAGCGTGATGCCCGCGGCGGCGAGGTCGCGGAAGTCGACCGTGCGGCCGCCGTCCGCGCCGCTCACCGCGATCGTCACATGCCCGGCTCCGGCCGGCGGTGTCGCGGCCTCCCACTTGCCGAGGACGCCGAGCCACCAGACGTTGTCCCGCCCCCGGTAGCGGCGCGGCGGCCGGTCGTGCGGACCGACCGAGAGGTAGACGCGCCGGCCAGCGTGCGCGAGCTCGGCGGCGATCTGCACCCCCGAGGACCCGGCGCCGACCACCAGGACGCCGCCCGCCGCCAGCTGACCGGGGTTGCGGTAGGCGGCGGAGTGCAGCTGCGCGACGCCGGCGTCGCCCGGGATGACCGGCGGGATGAGGGGCCGCTGGAAGGGGCCGGTCGCCGCGACCACGAAGCGGGCGCGGACGGCGCCCGCCGACGTCTCCACCAGGAAGCCCGGCGCGCCCGCGTTCTTCCGCACGGAGGTGACCTCGACGCCGCAGCGGACCGGGGCCCCGATCTTCTGCGCGTAGGCCTCGAAGTAGTCGGCGACCCGCTCCTTGGGCACGAAGCTCTCCTGGTCGCCGTCGAACTCAAGGCCGGGGAAGCGGTCGTGCCAGGCGGGCCCGTTGGCCACCAGTGAGTCCCAGCGGCCCGAGCGCCACTTCTCGGCGATACGCCCCCGCTCGAGGACCAGGTGCGGCACGCCGGCACCGGTCAGGTGCTCGCTCATCGCCACCCCGGCCTGACCGCCGCCGACGACGACGACCTCGGCCTCTTCGATGTCCATGGTTGAATGCTGGGCGCTCGCGGGCGGACAGGCAACTAGCGGTAACCGGACCGCAGCATCACTTCAGTTGATGTGGGGGCGCTGTTACTTCACGGAAACCGCCCGCGTCCGGACCGCCGACGACGGCCCGGCACTGCTCGGCGAACGCCTGCGCGCGCCTGCTCAGCGCGCTCAGCGGCTGGCTGCTGGCCAGCACGATGTCCAGGCTGCCCGCTTCCTCCTCAAGCGCGATGACGACCAGGCGCCCGCCGTCGTAGGTCAGGTCGTGCACCGGCCGCTGGTTGAGCAAGGTGAAGCCGTGGCCGCGCGCCACCATCGCCCGGACGGCCTCGAAGCTGGTGAACCGGTGCCGTACGACGGGCGCGATGCCGCGCCTGGTAAAGATCTCGGTGAAGTAGTCGCGGCTGTACGGCAGGTCGAGCAGGACCATGGGCTCGTTCGCGAGCTCGAAGGCGTAGACCCGGTCGCGGCCGGCGAGCCGGTGCTCAGGTCCGACCGCGACGTAGAGCGGTGCCGCCCGCAGCCGCTCCCGGTGAACTGACGCGCCCAGCCCGAGGTCGTACGTGAGGGCGACCTCGACGGCGTGATCGGCCAGCGCGGCCCCGGCCTCGTCGGCCCCCAGCTCGACGAACTGGAGGTCAAGGCCGGGGTGGGCTTGCGCGAGCCGCTGGGCGATCTCGGGCACGTAGAACGGTGCCAGCGTCGGGAACACCCCGGCCCGCAGCTTCCCCGGCACGTTAGCGGGGCTGACCGCGGCCATCGCGTCGTCGATGTCGGCCAGGATGCGGCGGGTGCTGACCAGGAACGTCTCCCCGGCCGCGGTCAGGACCAGGCCCTTGGCCCGGCGGCGGACGAACAGCGGCGTGCCCAGCCGGCGCTCGAGGTTGCCGATCGAGGTGGACACGGCCGACTGCGCGACGTGCAGCGCCGCGGCCGCCTCCGTCATGCTCGACAACTCGGCGCAGCGGGCGAAGTAGACCAGCTGCGTCAGCGAGATACCGCGCACGTCGGGCACCCGGCCAGGATAGGCGGATGCGCTGCCTCGATGCCGCTGGCGGCTGACATCAGTAAATCCGATGCGGAGGTCCGCAATTCGCTGCTTGCATGCCTGCCGCCCGCGAATGAAGACTGGCCGCATCCCGTATCGAGCCCAAGAAGGTTGACGGCACGCCGATGACGCACCACACCCGGATCCGTCCGTTCAACACCAGGGACACCTATCCCGAGCAGGATCTCGAGAACGACCTGTGCCAGGCCGTGGTCGCCAACGGGGTGGTCTACATCCGCGGTCAGATCGGGCAGGACCTCGACACCCGCGAGAACGTCGGCACAGGCGACGTCGCGGCGCAGGCCGACAAGGCCATGGCCAACATCAAGCTGCTGGTCGAGGAAGCCGGGGGCTCGCTCGAAGACATCGTCAAGGTCGTCGTCTACCTGACCGACATCCGCTACCGGGAGCCCGTCTACCGGACCATGGGCAAGTGGCTCAAGGGCGTCTACCCGGTTTCCACCGGGCTGGTCGTCGCCGCCCTCGCCCGCCCCGAATGGCTGGTCGAGATCGACGCGACCGCGGTTCTCCCGGCGGCGCGGTCATGACGTTTTCCCTGTCCGCGCGCGATCACCGGACGGGCGCGTTCGGCATCGTGGTCAGCTCGTCAAGCCCGGCGGTGGCCGCACGCTGCGCGCACCTGGCGCCCGGCACCGGGGCGGTCGCCTCGCAGAACGTCACCAACCCGGCGCTCGGCCTGCGCGGGCTGACGCTGCTCGGCCAAGGGCTGGCCGCGAAGCGAGTGATCGCGGAGCTGGTCGCCGCCGAGCGCTTCCCCGCCTACCGGCAGCTGGCCGTCGTCGACCGTGACGGCCAGGTCGCGGCCTTCGAGGGGGCCGCCACCCTGGGCGTGCACGCCGTGGCCGAGGGCGCGGCCTGCGTCTCGGCCGGCAACCTGCTCGCGAACACCGGCGTCCCGGCCGCCATGGTCGCCGCGTACGAAGCGAGCCGGGCCGCGACCTTCGAGGAACGGCTGCTCGACGGGCTCCGCGGCGCGGCGGCGGCGGGCGGTGAGGCCGGACCGGTGCGGTCGGCCGGCCTGGCGGTGGTCGCGGACGTCGAGTGGCGGGTGACCGACCTGCGGGTCGACGATCACGACACGCCGCTGGCGGAGCTCGGGCGGCTGCTCGGCGTGTGGCTGCCGCAGAAGGCGGACTACCGCACCCGGGGGATCGACCCGACGGCGGCGCCGTCCTACGGCGTGCCAGGGGACCGGTGAGGAGATGACCGCCGCGGACAGTCGCTACGACATCCTCTTCGAGCCGGTGCGGATCGGCCCGCTCACCACCAAGAACCGCTTCTTCCAGGTGCCGCACCGCAACGGGACGGGCTACCGCGACCCGAGCGCGGAAGCGGCCATGCGGCGGGTGAAGGCCGAGGGCGGCTGGGGCGTGGTGTGCGCTGAGCAGGTCGAGATCCACCCGACCTCGGACATCACCCCGTTCATCGAGCTGCGGATCTGGGACGACCAGGACGTGCCGGCGCTGGCCAGGATCGCCGACGCGAGTGCTGACCCGGCGCATCTGCATCGGCCTGCAGCGC
>DASYAD010000196.1:0-3193 GCA_036501515.1 Trebonia sp.
GATGGTCAGCAGGTGGTGGACCATCGCGACCGGCACCTCAACGGGGCTGACGTCATGGTGTGCCGGGCGGTTCATGAAGCGCCGCGCCAGGACATCGACGGCGGCGTCGAGCGTCGCGGAGAACAGCATCCGCTGGCCGCCCGGCGGCGTCATGTCAAGCAGTCGCCGCACGACGGGCAGGAATCCGAGGTCGGCCATGTGGTCCGCCTCGTCGATCACGCTTATTTCCACGTCGCCAAGGTGACAGTGGCCCTGCTCGATGAGATCGGCCAGCCTGCCAGGACACGCGACGACGATATCGGCGCGGTCGCGAAGCTTGGCCACCTGCGGCCTCTGGGGCACTCCGCCGTAGATCGTCGCCACGCTCAGCCCCACCGATTCGGCGAGCGGCGCGAGGACGGCATGGACCTGGCTGGCGAGTTCCCTGGTCGGCACGAGCACCAGGCCGCGCGGGCGGCCGGCGCTCGTGTAGCCGTCGGTCAGTCCCGCGGCCAGCGGGATGCAGAAGGCGAGGGTCTTGCCGGAGCCGGTCTGCCCCCGGCCAAGGATGTCGCGGCCAGCCAGTGCGTCCGGCAGCGCGGCCGCCTGGATGGGAAATGGCGCGGTGATGCCTGCCGCGGCGAGCGCGGCCACGAGCGGTGCCGGGACACCCGCCGCTGCGAAGGAGACGGCGGGCAGGGCGGCCGCACGGTTGGCGAGGCCGCGCCTGCCACGCTGGGCTGACGGGCGACGTTCGGCGGGCAGGACGGACAAGAGAGAAACCTCCGGAGTAGAGTGGCCGCGTTTCGAAGGCCACCACGTCCGTGGAGACCAGCTCGCTCATCAGCAGCGTACGACCGGCGCGCCGGACGGCTGCGCCTGGGTGTGGTTGGCAGCGCCGGGCTATCGTCAACGTAACCTGGCGCTTCAGTGATTTGGCTAGCCTATGGCGGGCCGCGCCCTGGTGGAGAACAGCCGACGAAGACGGCTGGCGGTCGCGGCGACGATAGGCGAGTAGGTGAGCGGCTCCCTGTCGAGAACGGACAGCAGGGACCGGGCGGCCTGGACCAGAGCCGCGTGGCTGGTGCCCGCGTCGGCCTGCGCGAGTGCGCGCAGGGCCGGGGAGAACCGGCGGCGCGGGTCCGCGTCACGCCACGCGTCTGCGTTGGCGAGGAGGGCGGCGACGGCCGAGTGCAACTCGCCGCTGTCGGCGCCGGGTTCGGCCTGCGCCTGGGCGGGCAGCGCTTGTGCGGCCAGTACCGCCGGGCCGGTCCCGGGAAGGGCCGTGTGGCCGCCCGGCTTCCGGCCGGCCACCGCAGCCTGCACCGTTGGGTAAGCCGCAAGGTGCCGGCTGAGCCCGGTGACGGTCAGGACCCTGGCCACCTCGGGCCGCAACGCCGCCAGCCGCAACTCACCGCCGAGCAGGACCGCGCGGCGCTTTGTGCTCACCAGGACCGCGAGGCCGCTGGCGTCCGTGTTCCGAACCGCGGACATGTCGATGACGAGCCGGCAGGCACCCGGACGGACCAGGCTCAACAGCCGTTCCCGCGCAGCGGGCGCCGACGCGATGTCAAGGTCGCCCACGAGGGTGACGATGACGGCACCGTCGGGGGCGGTTAGCGCGGTAAGGGTCATGGGGCCGGCGTCTTCGGCCACGGGATGGGTCACAGTGCCTTCCGATCAGGTGGATGGCTTCTCCTTGGCCCCCGGACGAATCGCGTCCTTGGCCCGACAGGTCAGTCAGCCGTGAAGTGCCATCCGCGCGCGTCATGGCCAGCGTCTCGCTGACGCCGCCGAGCGCGTGAACCCGCCGGAAGCGAAAGCGACCGCCGCCAGTGACTGACGTTCAGCACCGTGAGTCTATATTGGCAGGAAAAAACTAGCAATAATTTTCCGGAATTCTGCTACTTACTATCGCACACCTGGCGTCGCCCCGCAGAACTCGCGACTTCAGCCAGGTTCCGGCTCGGTGCCAGCGAGTCCGGCATCCTGGACCCCGAGGAGAGCAAGCAGATCGCCGATGGCGAGACGCCTGTCGGCCGACTCCGGCACCGTAAGCTGAGTCTCTACGCGGTAGCGGTTCCGGCGGCCGCCCTTTTCCTTGACGATGTACCCGGCGACGGCCAGGTCGCTGACGATAGCGAATGCACTGCGCTCAGTGATGCCGACGGACACGGCGATGTCACGCAGCCGTACGCCCGGGTCGCGGGCGATGCACAGCAGCACCCGAGCGTGGTTGGTAAGAAAGCCCCAAGTTGGCATGCGCGGAAAATACCACATTTTTTCCAGAATACTGTTGCTAGTTTCTGAGTGCAGTGAGGGCATGGTCCCGCTGCGGGCCACGGCGCGTTCCCGATCCGGTCAGCTGCGCTGGTACTGAGTTACGCTAGTGCCGCGTCGACCATGTGAGGCCATGGAAGTCGCTCAGCCGCTGCCCTGGACACTGAGGGCACGCGAGGCCGTTCAAGTCCGCCTCTGGTGCGTATTGAGATTCTTCCGAAGCCGCTCCGCCTTGGATTCCCGGATTAGTTCTGGATCGTCCCCGTCCCCCATGTCCTCCGCCGGAGCGGGTTCCGTGCGCGGCCCGAGTGCAACGGCCTCAGTTCCTTGAAGTGCCCCGACGCGCCATTCAGTCACCTGCAGCGGCTATCCGATAACGTCGGCCTGCTCCAGCACGCCGACGGCGTGGTGCCACTGCACACGGACGGCTACAGCGTCGATGACGTCGCGCACGGCCTGCTGGTGATATGCAGGGAGCCGTCGCCGCCGCAGGAACTCGTCGTCCTCGGCCGCCGCTATCTCTACTTTCTGGCGCAGGCGCAGGAACTCGGCGGGAAGTTCCGGAACCACCTGGGCTATGACCGCCAGTGGCGGGGCCAGCCCGGGACCGAGGACAGCTGGGGCTGTGCCCTCTGGGCGCTGGGTACCGCCGCCACGCGTGGCCCGACCACGGGGATACGCGAGGAGTCCTTCATGCGGTTCAGCCGCGGGGCGCGGGTCTCCTCACCGTCGGCGCATGCGATGGCATTCGCGGCGCTCGGCGCTGCCGAGATACTTGACTCCCGCCCCGGCCATCACGCCGCACTCGCGCTGCTTTACCGCGCCCACGTCGCTATCGGCACTCCTGCCGCGGACGCCGGCTGGCCCTGGCCAATGCCCAGGCTCAGCTACGCCAGCGCGGCTATCGCCGAGGCCGTCATCGTGTCCGGCCACT
>DASYAD010000197.1:0-2422 GCA_036501515.1 Trebonia sp.
AGCTCGGCCCGGTCGATTGCCGCGGTGACGTCCCCCATCGTCACGAAGCCCCGTGAGCGCCCGAGCGCCACGAGGTCCGTCAACTGCGCTGTTAGCGATGGTCCGCTCGTTACTACGGTGAGGCTCACCCGACCAGTGTGCGGCACGTCACCCCGTTACGGGGGACCCAATTTTATTACTCTGACCAGAGGTTTAACCTGCGCGAAATCTGTGTAAGAACATCCGGTATTGTCACGTCAGGAATTGGTTTAGACCGCTTTAGGCATTGGTTTAGACCGCTTTAAGCGGCGTATTAGCACCGGTGTCACCGCTCCCCGATCAGCTCCGGGTCGCGCGGTCGAGGAGCCACTTCTTGCGCTGCTCGAGCGCTACCAGCTCGCCGAACATCCGGCCGTAGGCCGCCTGGTCTTCCTCGGGGTTCATCCGCTGAAGCCGCGCCTTGACCGTGGCGATCTCCCGGCCGACGGCCAGCTCGCCGACCCGGGCCAGGACGACGTCGGCGTACTTCTCGTCCGGCTCGCCCGACACCTGCAGCGGCTCGGTCGCCAGTTCGGTCACGAAGGCGCGCGCCCGGTCGTCAGGCGCCGCCTCGAGCAGGGCGGCCGCCCAGTCCCTGGCCCGGCCCGCGGTGCCCACCCCGCCGCAGGCGGCCGTTAGTCCGAATACGGCGGCGTGGACCGGCGCGCTGAACGCGGCCGCGCCGAGCGCGTCGAATTCGGGCCCGGTGATGGCCGGCCACTGGACGGCCAGCTTGAGTGCCTCACGCTCCACCCTGAGCACCGGGTCGTTGCGGTTGTAGGGCCGGCCCTGCGGTCCGTCGCCGGCCCCCGCGCGCCGCTGCCCGCCCGCGTCGGCCGACGTCGATGAGCGTTCAGAACGAACGCTGGCTCCTCGTGCCGCCTTCGTTGCCCCGGCGGCGTTCCTGACCCGGTCGAGGATGTACCGCTCGTCCATGAACCCGATCCAGCGGTCCAGGTCGACGGCGTACTGTTTCCACTTCGACCGGTCCTTGATCCGCACGATGATCGGCGCGGCCTCGTCAATCGCGGCGAACTGCCCCTCGCGGGTGTTCAGGTCATGCCCTGACAGCACCGACTTGATGGCGAACTCGAACAGCGGCACCCGCCGCGCGACCAGGTCGCGGACCGCCGCGTCGCCGTGCTTGAGCCGCAGGTCGCACGGGTCGAGGCCGTCCGGCTGCACGGCGACGAAGGTCTGGGTGACGAACTTCTCCTCGAGGGTGAACGCGCGCAGCGCCGCCTTCTGGCCGGCCGCGTCGCCGTCGAAGGTGAAGACCACCTCGCCCGTGGACCCGTCGGTGTCCATGATCAGCCGACGAAGGATCTTCACATGATCTTCGCCGAAGGACGTGCCGCTGGTCGCGACCGCAGTCGGCACCCCGGACAGGTGGCAGGCCATCACGTCGGTGTAGCCCTCCACGATCACCGCCTTCCGCTGCTTGGCGATCTCCCGCTTGGCCAGGTCAGCGCCGTACAGGACATGCCCCTTCTTGAAGATCGAAGTCTCGGGCGTGTTCAGGTACTTCGGGTCGTCTTCCGGGTTGAGCTTGCGGGCGCCGAACGCGATCGTCTCGCCGGTCAGGTCCCTGATCGGCCACATGAGGCGGCCGCGGAACATGTCGATCAGGCCGCCCCGGCTGGTTTTGCGGGCCAGGCCGGCTTTGACCAGCTCGTCCTCGTTAAAGCCGCGGCCGCGCAAGTGCTTGGTGAGCTCATCCCATGCGGCCGGGGAGTAGCCGACACCGAACTTGTCCGCGTCGTCAAGCGAGAAGCCGCGCTCGGCCAGGAACGACTGGGCGATCCGCCCGGAGTCCGCGTGTACCCGCTCGGCGTAGAACTCCTGGGCGATCCGGTGCGCCTCGATGAGCCGCCGCCGCTGGCCGGTCTCCTGGCCGGGGACGTAGCCGCCCGCCTCGTAGCGGAGCTCGATGCCGGAGCGGGCGGCGAGGCGCTCCACCGCCTCGCCGAACTGCAGGCTCTCCATCTTCATCACGAACTTGAGGACGTCGCCGCCCTCGCCGCAGGAGAAGCAGTGGTACAGCTCCTTGCCCGGCGTCACGTTGAACGACGGGGTGCGCTCGTCATGGAACGGGCACAGGCCCTTCAGGTGCCCGCCGCCCGCCGGGCGCAGCTGCAGGTACTCGCCCACCACGTCCGCGATCGGTGAACGCTCGCGAACGGCGGCGATGTCTTCCTGACGAATACGACCCGGCATGGTTGCGAGTGTATGCCGGTTCCGCATTCAAGCTTCCGTGTTCGAGCGGGCCGCGTGCCGCATGACGGCGGCCAGGATGGACCCGCTGAGGATCAGGCCGCCGACAGCCAGCAGGGCCGGCCTCGGCCCGAGCGCGAGCAGCCCGCCGGCCAGGGCGGCGCCGGCCGAGGCACAGCCCATTTTGAGG
>DASYAD010000198.1:0-2355 GCA_036501515.1 Trebonia sp.
CCACCTGTCGGAGGCCTACATCATCGGCATGACCCACATCAGGGAGGCCGTCGAGCAACTGCGCGGCACCGCCGTCAACCAGGTCGACGGGGCCGAGGTCGCGCTCGTGACCGGCGGGCCGTCGGGCCTCCCCGTCAGCGGCACTCTCCTGAGAAGGTAGCGAGGCGACGATGAGCGAACTCAAGCGCGGCACCTATCCCGCCATGATGACAGACCCGTTCGCGGACGCCGTGACACAGCCGTTCTGGGACGCGGCGTTGCAGGACAGGCTTGTCGCGCCGAAATGCGCCCACTGCGGCACGTTCGTCCTGACCCCGCAGCCGTTCTGCTTCAACTGCCAAGGGCAGGGATTCGACTGGGTCGAGTTGCCTGGTACCGGCACCATCTA
Organism: Trebonia sp.; assembly: GCA_036501515.1. Taxonomy (GTDB): domain Bacteria; phylum Actinomycetota; class Actinomycetes; order Streptosporangiales; family Streptosporangiaceae; genus Trebonia. The sequence goes on from DASYAD010000198.1 coordinate 389, forward strand.
TACCTTCACAGTAGTGAGGCATCCGCTGGCGCCCGCCCTGGCCGAGGTGGTGCCCTACGTATCGGGAATCATTGAGCTTGACGGCACTCAGGGCGCCGGCGCCAGGATGATGCTGAACATCACCGGCTGCGATCCCGAGGCGGTCCGGGTCGGCGACAAGGTGGTGATCTGGTTTGACAAGGTCAGCGACACATACGCGATGCCGCGCGCCCGCCCGCTGGCACTCTGACCGGCAGGCCGGATCGCCTGGTGACTGGCGCCGGGAAACCGCTGACTAGCGTCGGGCGGCCGCGCCGGTTCGAGCCGCAGGACGAACTGCGGCTGCTTTTCGAGGCCACGCTCGCGGTCATGCAGCGCAACGGCTACGCCGACGTGGCGGTCGCGGACATCCTGGCCGAGGCCGGGATGTCCACCCGGTCGTTCTACCGGCACTTCGAGTCCAAGGACCAGCTGCTCTGCGCCCTGTACCGGCATGAGGCCGAGCAGGTAGCCGAGCGGCTGACCGCCCGGGTGTCGGCAGCGGCCAACCCGCTCGCGGCGCTTGACAGCTGGATCGAGGAGATCATGAGCCTCGGTTACCACCGGCGCAAGGCGGCCAGGGTGGCCGTACTCGGCTCCCCTGGCGCGATGCGGGCGGAAGGCTACGCGGACGAGAGCAAGCGCGCGATGAAACTGCTGATCACTCCGCTGGAGGCGGTACTTGCCGACGGCCTGCGCGACGGGACGTTCCCGCTGCAGACCCCGCGAGAGACGCGCCCCTAGTCCAGTCGGTTGTATGGACCGCGGCCGGGCTCAATCCATTCCGCGAGCCCGTCCGGGTGCAGGCGGAGGCAATCCGCACTGCGCAGTCGTTCTGCTGGCGTGCACTCGGCGTTTCTGCCGAGACACCGGGCCGCTAGCAATCCTCACCGCGGCGTTAATCAGTGGCTTCCGCCATCCGGCGGTACTCGTCGCGCAGCAGCCGCTTGAACAGCTTGCCGCCGTCGGTCCGCGGCAACTGCTCCAAGAAGTCAATCGACCGCGGGCACTTGTAGCCGGCGAGCCGCCCGCGGCAGAACGAGATGAGTTCCTCACCTAGCTCCTCGCTTGGCTGATACCCGTCCGCCAGCTCCACGACGGCCTTCACCGACTCACCCCACTCGGCGTCGGGTACGCCGATAACCGCCACGTCGCCGACGGCGGGATGCGCTGTCAGCGCGGCCTCGGCCTCGGCCGGGTAAACGTTAACGCCGCCACTGATGATCATGTCCTTGACCCGGTCCCGCAGGAACAGGTAGCCGTCCTCGTCAAGGAAGCCGACATCGCCGAGCGTGAAGGCCGGGCCGTGATGCACCGAAGCCGTCAGGTCGGGGTCGTTCCTGTACTCGAAAGTCGGCCGGTCCGGCTGCAGGTACACAATGCCAAGCTCGCCGGCCGGCACCTCACGGCCCCCGTCGTCAAGGACCTTCACCGTCATGCCGCGCACCGCGCGGCCCACCGTGCCCGGCTTCTGCAGCCATCGGTGGGGCTTGGCGATGGTGGCGGCGCCTTCCATGCCGCCGTAGGTCTCCCAGATCACCGGGCCCCACCAGTCCATCATCTGCCGCTTCACCTCGACCGGGCATGGCGCCGCCGAGTGCACCACGACCTGCAGGCTGCTGACGTCGTAGGCGGCCCTGACCGCTGGCGGCAGCCGCAGCAGCCGGACAAACTGCGTCGGCACCATGTAGGCCGTCGTCACCCGGTGCCGGCTGATCATCTCAAGCGTCAGCTCCGCGTCGAACCTGCGCATGATGGCGAGGGCCTGCCCGACGTTCAGCGCCCCGTGGTAGAAGCTCTGGCAGCCGCCATGATGCATGCCGGCGGAAACCAGGTGCACCCCGGTGAGCGGCTCGAACTGGAACGCGCGCGAGAACAGCTTCATCTGGTCGGCGATGACCGACGGGTCGCCGCCCCGGCTGCCGCGCGATATCGCCTTCGGTTTGCCC
>DASYAD010000199.1:0-12509 GCA_036501515.1 Trebonia sp.
ACACCGGGATGCCGGCCGCCAGGGTGTTGCGAGCGGATTGCGACGGCGTGATGCCGATCACCGGCCCAAGCCCCGCCGATTCCCAGGCCCGTGCCAGCTCGAATAGAACCCGCGTCTTGCCCGATCCGGCCGGGGCGTTGACCACTGAGACGCGCTTGCCGTCGGTCAGTGCCGACAGCGCCGCCGCAGCCTGGTCCCCACGCAGCCCGGTCTCAGTGCACGCGTCGTGCGCGTGGTGCGCGCGCCCAGCCAGCGCGTGCTCGAGCCGCTCCGGATCCGCGCCGAGGGCTCGCGCTGCGTCGGCGCGGGTCAGGCGCGGCGCGCCGTCGCCGCGCGCCTGCGTGAGCATGCGGTCTTCCATGGCCAGCTGCGCGCGGGTGGCGTGGCGTACTCCCCCGTGCCGCTGGTAGATGCTGCGGCCGTCGGCGCGCAGCAGGCTGCGCGGAACGTCGGCCGCCTCCGGCGCCGCCAAGCACAGCACCGGCTCGAACTCCGAGCGCAGCGCACGATCGGCGAGGTCTTCCAGCAGCGCCGCGGCCGCCGATGGTTCCAGGGCGGATCTGGGCAGCACCCGGCCCAGGTACTTGATCAGGTCGGCACGGGCCCAGGTGCTCTTTTCCTGCTGCGCCAGCGCCACCGCCTTCTGCGCCGCGTGGCTCACCTCGAGCTCGCCCTGAACCACGCTCCGCGCGTCCGGGCCGACCGGCTGTCTGGTTGTGTGCCACACCGACGGCGCGACCGACGCCAGCGGAATGCCGAGCGTGCGCACGAGCTTGTCCGCCCACCCCGCGTGCAGCTGCGCGAAGCCCAGCGCGCCGTCCTTCGCCTGGCGCGTGGTGAAGTTCGACGCCTGCGCAAGCTGCGCCAGTTCCCGCTGCGACGGCGCGCGGCCGTACCGTTGCTCGAACCGCGCCGCGCGGACGCGCAGGTCGGCGCTGATCGACTCGCGGCGCGAGGAGAAGAGCCGCATCATCTGCCCGGAGATGCCCTTGATCTCAAACCCGTGGCCGTCATCACGGGCCACCCACTGCAGGCCGAAGCGGCGGGTCAGCGCCTCCTCCAAGTGCTGGGCGACGAGCGCGGCCACCGCGCCGAGGTGCTCGTTGTAGCCCAGGGAGTCCGGGGCCCGCCACTTGCCGTCGGTCTGTGTCCTGGCGATGTGGGCGATCTGGGAGTGGACGTGCAGTTGCATGTCGCCGTCCCGGGAGGTGTGCTGCAGCCAGTGCGCTACCGCTAGGTCGGCCTCGTGCCACTGGCCGGTCTCCCGGCCGTTCACCCGCGTGTGATGCGAGCCGGTGCGGGTGTAGCCGGCCTCCCGCTGGAAGTAGTCGAAGCCCGCCCAGGTGGCCTGCCAGATCATCGCGTCGACCTCGGCGACCAGTCCGGACCAGTAGGCGTCTCCTGCCTGGTCGCCGGCCTCGCGGGCCAGCCGGGCGTTCTCCCCGAGCGAGGCATGGAAGATCGAGATCGACTTCGACAGCGACAGGGTCAGGTCGAAGTACAGCGGACTTTGCCGGGCCTGGCGGGTGGCCTCGGTTCGCAGCTCGTGCTGGCGTTCGGCGGTCGCGTGCGGCTCGGCGGCCAGCAGGCGGGCGTAGATGCCGACGGCGTTCTGCCCGCTGCCCGGCGGCCTCCCGAGCGGGGTGCCGTCTGGCGCCTTGCGTTCGCCGAACAGTAGGTCGTACTGTTTGCGCTCGACTATCTGGCCGTGCTCGAGGCCGAGTGCCTTCACGGCCGGGCCCCACCAGCGGCCCGGCGGCTCTCCCCCGCTCTCGCTGGCCTGGATGTAATAGCCAGCCGCGTCCTTCGCCAGGCCACGGTCAACTTGCCGCCAGATGTAGTCCAGGTCATAGCCCTTGGTCAGGGTCGCGATAACCGCCAAGCAGGCCTCTGCCGCTGCAGGCCGAAGGCAGCTGAATTAACCATGATCATCAGGTGGTGCATGGGTGTGGAACTCGAAACGATCATGGGAAGCGGATAAGCGATCATGGCTCAAGGGTGACAAAACGGTCGATCAAGATCAGAAGCGGAAACGTACTAATCGGACATAGCGGGCATAACCTAAGGCGCCCGGTATCGCGGCCCGATCGCGTCGGCCGAGGCGTAAACCTCGGCAACGGACAGGACCGGCCGTTCCTGCGAGTCCTCGCTGTCACCGCTTTTGATGCGGCATGGATTGCGGCGGATCAGCCCGTCATCGGCAGCAGGCGGTCAGATGACAAATCTTTCTCCCGAATGATCATGCGACTGCTTAACTCAGTGCCCCTTGCAATACACCATCCGCGTGCGGGAAGAGCTAAGGGGCGATGATCGTCTTCAGGCCGACGCGCCCCTCGGCAGCGGCAAACGCTTGCGCAGCATCCGTGAGCGGAGTACGCGACGACACGAGCGGGTCCAGTGCCACTACACCGCGCGCCGCTAGGTCGATCGCGCGCGGGTAGACCTCGTTCATGCGCCGCACCGTCGCGATCGTCAGCCTTTGCGCCGCGCGAGCGACGCTCGGAACGTAGTCGTGTCCGAATCCGGGATCCCGCCGAAGACAACCCGCTCGCCCGTCGCACGGACTCGAACGCCATCCGCACCGCGTCGTTGTTCCAGGCCAGCTCGAATGCGACGTCCGCCCCGTAACCTGAGATGTCATCCCGAGGCGTGACCACCTCGTCCGCACCCCACCTGACCGCCGCCTCGCGCCGATCGCCAGCGGCTCTATCGTGACGATCCGCGACACGCCAGCGGCCCGCAGCAACTGGATCAGCAGCAGCCCAATCGGCCCTCCCTCGGCCACGGCGATCGAACCGCCGAATGGCACATGCCCCAGATCAGCGCCCACAGCGCCACGCCAAGCGGTTCAAGCATCGCGCGCCCGCGTCGGACACTGAATCCGGCAGCGGGTGCAGCAGGTGCGACGCGCACGGCATGAGCTCGCGCATCATCCCATCGGTCTCGCCGTGGCCGGAGAAGACAATGTTGTAGCAGAGGTTCCGATTGTCGTCACGGCAGGGCCGGCACCGCTCGAAGGGTATCGCCGGATCGATCGCCACCCGCTCCCCGCGCCGCGGGCCGTCCGCGATCTCGCCCGCACCCTCGTGCCCCGACACCAGGGGCCGGGCGATCCTGGCGTCGCCGATAGCGCCTTCAGAGTACCAGTGCAGGTCAGAGCCGCAGATGCCAACAGCAGCTACCCGCACGAGGCTCCCTCCTGCTGACCTGCGCCGACGCGGGGAACAGCACCCGCTCCGAGCGTGCGGCCTACCATGTCCCCGCGCTTCCTGTGTCGCCATGTTGGGTGCGCAACTCTCGAAGGACAGCGTCAGTGTGTTCGCCGAGAGCCGGTGACGCGGTCCGGTACGTGGCAGGTGTTCTCCCGAAGCGGATCGGGTTCGCCGGCGATCCGACAGAGGCACCATCCGTGGTGGTAAGCCAGACCTCGGGCATCAGACCGGCAGCCTTGGCCACCTCGAACGCTTCCGGGATCGTATTGACCACGCCCGCAGGCACTCCGGCCTCAAATAGCACAGGCATCCAGTCTCTCGCACGGCGCTGCATAAGGACCCGCTCAAGTTCTTCCCGCAGAATGTCACGATGCGCCACCCGGTCCGGGTTTTGCGCGAAGCGCGGGTCACCGGCAAGCTCGGGTTTCCCGATTGCGCGGACAAGCGCAGCGAACTGGCGGTCGGAGGTCGCCGCGATCACGATATCGCGGTCCGCCGCACGGTAGGCGGCATACGGCACGATGCCCGGGTGCCCGGTTCCGAGGGTGCGCCCCGTCAGGCCGAAGTTGAGGTGGTTTGCGGCCTGGAAGCCGAGACTTCCCAGCAGGGAACTGAACAGATCGACCTCTAGGTGCTGGCCCTGCCCCGACCTGCCACGTTCTGCGTACGCGGACAGTATTCCGATCGCGGCGTAGCACCCGGTGAGGATGTCGACCACCGGGAATCCGACTTTCACATGTTCCCCGTCCGCCGTACCGGTAATGGACATCAGCCCGCCGACTGCCTGCACCAGCAGGTCATTCCCGAGGGAATTCGGCCCGGCCGCGAGCCCGAATCCGGAAATCGCGCAGTGGATGAGACCGGGATTCTCGTGGCGCAGATCCTCGTAGCCCAGCCCGAAGTCCTCTGCTATCCCAGGGCGGAAGTTGTGGACGACCACGTCCGCGCGCAGCGCAAGGCGCCGCGCCATCGCCCTGCCCTCGCTAGTCCGCAGGTCTATTATGGCGCCGCGCTTGTTGCGGTTGGCGGAGTGGAAGTAGGCGCTGGCTGATCCGTCGCCGATGAACGGCGGCCCCCAGTTCCTTGCGACATCCCCTTCAGGATGCTCAACCTTCACGACGTCGGCGCCGAGATCTCCAAGCAGCATCGTGGCGTGCGGACCAGCGAGCAGGCGGGAGAAGTCGGCGACGAGCAGCCCATCGAGCGGGCCTTTCATGAGCAGGCGCTCTTCCGGTCGCACCAACGTCTCCAGGTGACCGACATATCTCACGCCTCCACGGCTTCCGAAGGACAACGGCAACGCAAATAATGTAATAAGTATATTAGTTGTGTGAACGGCATCCTAGAGATCTGCCCCACACCGTTCCAGAGTGCCGGGCCTTCTACATCGCTCGTCGGGCTGAAGAGCACGCGGGGTCGCATCGCAGGGTCTCGCTCACCGGCCGCCGGGGCGGCGGAGCCACCCGCTGTGTTCGTCACCTCCACCGCTGCATCACCGATAATCAGTCATGCTCGAGTGTTGTGCTGTGCTGGAATGGGCCGCGTCCGGGGCAATGTCGCTCACTGGGCAGCCTGACGGAGCGCCAGTACCGTCGCCCGCGCCGGTCCTGGCCATGCTCGAAACGGTTACAGAGGAGCTCGCGCAGGTAACGCGGGACACCGGGAAGCGGGTGCGCCCCGATCCGGCGGAGCTGATCACCGCGCGCGCGGCGCTGGCCGCGTACACCCGACGAGGGAGGACCTCCGCGGGCGGTTCGAGCTTCCTGCTGCGCTCGGCAGACGGCTGGTGCGCCGTTACGCTGAGCCGTCCCGACGACCTGACCGCCGTCCCGGCGATACTCGGTGTGCTCGGCCTGAATGAAGCCGCGCTCCCCGTCGAACCGCGGGCCATGCTCGCGGCAGAGGGGCTCGCGGCAGAAGGGCTCGCGGCGGCGGCGCTCGTGCGGCCCGCCGAGGAGCTGGCGGCCGCTGCCCAGCTGCTCGGCGTTCCGGCCGCCGCCCTGCCGACGCCCACGGTGCCCGTCACAGGGAGCTGGCCGCCGTGGCGGACCGCGCGCATCGCGCCGCCGTCGGCCAGCGCACGGCTCGCGGGCGCGGTGGTCGCTGACCTGTCGTCGATGTGGGCGGGGCCGCTATGCGCGCGGCTCCTCGGCCTGGCCGGCGCGGACGTCGTCAAGGTCGAGTCGCCGGACCGGCCGGACGGTGCCCGGTCCGGTAACCGGGAGTTCTTCGACTGGCTGCACGCCGGGCACCGCAGCCTGGCGGCCGACTTCAGGACCGTTGCGGGCCGCGCCGCCCTTAAGGCACTGCTCGGCGCCGCTGACATCGTGATCGAGGCGTCCCGGCCGCGCGCGCTTGCGGCCCTCGGGCTGGCCCCGGACATGATCCCCCACCCAGACGGCCAGGTCTGGCTCAGCATCACCGGGTACGGGCGGACGGCACCGGACCTGGTGGCGTTCGGGGACGACGCCGCGGTGGCCGGCGGGCTCGTCGGCTGGACGAACGGCGGGGCGGCGCCGGAGCCGGTCTTCTGCGCCGACGCAATCGCGGACCCGCTGGCCGGCGTCTGCGGCGCGCTCGCGATCGCGCGCTCGGTGGCGGCCGGCGGCGGCGAGCTGATCGACCTGTCCATGCGGGACGTCGCCGCCGCCTTCGCCGCGGCGCCGACGTCGGCGCATGGCACGCACGAGGTCCGTCCTGACGGGTTCGTGACCTGCCCGCGGTCCGGCCGCCGACAAGCCGTGCTGCAGCCACGCCGCCCAGTGCCGCCGCCGGACCCGATGGCGCGGCACGCCGCGGACCTCGGCGCCGACACCAGCGCGGTGCTCGCGTGGCTCGCAGGCCGGGCCGCCGCATGCTGATCCGCAACGCGCGCGTGTGGCCGTCCGGCGCCCGGCTGGCCGCCGAACTGGCCCTCGCGGACCTTCCGGTCACCGACGTGCGCATGTCTGGCGGCCGGGTCACCGAATGCGCACCGGGGCTGCGCCCGGCGCCCGGCGAGCCCGACATCGACGCGGCCGGTGGGATGCTGCTGCCCGGCCTGCACGACCACCACCTGCACCTGCGCGCCCTCGCCGCCGCGCGGGCCAGTGTCGCCGCCGGACCGCCGGAGGTCTGGACCGCCGACGACCTGGCGGCGCGGCTGCGCGCCGCGGACGCGGACCTGCCGCCGGGCGCCTGGCTGCGCGCCGTCGGCTACCACGAGTCGGTCGCCGGGTCCCTGAACCGCCAGGTTCTCGACCGGCTCCTCCCCGACCGCCCGGTGCGGGTGCAGCACCGCACCGGCGCGCTCTGGATAGTCAACTCCGCCGCCGCCGCGCGGCTGGACCTGGACGGGTGCGAGCTGAGCGGGGTGGAGCGCGACCAGGCCGACCGGCCGACCGGGCGGTTGTGGCGAATGGACCGCTGGGTCGCGGACCGGGTGCCCGCGGCGGACGGGGACCTGGCGGCCGTCAGCAGCAGGGCGGCAGCGCTGGGGATCACGGGCTTCACCGATGCCACCCCCAGCGCGACCGCCGGCGACCTGGCGTCGCTGGCCGGAGCGGGAGTAGCGCAACGGTTGCACTGCATGGCACCCGCGGAGGCCGGCCCGCCGCCGCCGGCGATAACACTGGGGTCGGTGAAGATCCTCTTCGATGACGCCACGCTGCCACCGCTTGACGACTTCGCCGACAACATCAGGTCCGCGCATGCCGCCGGGCGCCCGATAGCGGTGCACTGCGTGACGCGCGTCCAGCTCGTTCTCACGCTCGCCGCGCTGGACGCCGCGGGCCGGCTGTCCGGCGACCGGATCGAGCACGCCGCGGTCGTCCCGGCCGAGTCACTGCCGGACCTGCGCGGGCTCACGGTTGTCACGCAACCCCACTTCGTCGCCGAACGCGGCGAGCAGTACGCACGGGACGTGCCGCCTGAAGACCTGCCTGACCTGTGGCGGCTGCGCTCCCTCACCACCGCGGGCGTGGCGGTCGCCGGGGGAAGCGACGCTCCGTTCGGCGGCGAGGACGTGTGGCATGCGATGCGTGCCGCCGTACGCCGGCCGCCGCTGTTCCGGCCGGAGGAAGCGGTCTCGCCTGCCCGCGCGCTCGCGCTGTTCCTCGGCGAGCCTGCCGCACCAGGCACACTGCGGCGCGTGGCCCCAGGTCAGCCCGCCGACCTCGTCCTGCTGCGCGCCGGCCCTGCGGAGGCGCTGGACTCACTGGGGTCCGACCTGGTCGCGGCCACGTTTGTGCGGGGCGAGGTGATCCACGCGCGCGACGCGGGAACCGGCTAGCGCTCCGGCGCCCCGAGCTCCGCGACGAAGTAGCCGACGCCCAGCGGGGCGTCAGCGTACAGGACCTGGCCGATCGGGGCACGCGGAGCGCTCATCGCGCCGGCCAGCACCTGCCACGCCGCGCGGCCGGTCGCCAGCAGGTCCCGGGCCAGGCCGGGTTCCAGGGACGCCAGCGCCGCCATGTCACCGTCGCGCAGCGCGCGTTCCACGGACGCGTCGAACGATGCGGCTCGCGGGTCGAGATGGCCCGGCGCGGCGGTGCTGCGTCGGGCGCTGCCGTCCCCCATCGCGAGCAAGGCGACCCGCGGGGCGAGCCCCCGCAGCGATGCGCCAAGCCCCAGGCACTCCGCAGCCGGCGCCTGCTCCCCCACCGCCTGCAACACCCGCGGCCCTGCGTAGCCAGCCGCGTCGAGCAGCATCACGCCGAGCCCGAGCGCCAGCGGCAGCCCGGGCTTGCCGCCCGCGCTCAGCGCTGGCGCGTAGGCGGACAGGTCCAGCCGACCATCCGGATCCCAGGTCGCGGTCGCCGACCCGGCCCCGGCGACCACCACCACGTCCGGGTCCGCGGCCAGCAGCCGGGCGACCGCCGCAGCGCACGCGGTCCGCAGCCCGGGAAGCACGTCCCCGTGTCCGGTCAGCTCTGGCGCCAGTAGCGGCGGTGAGGGACAGACGGCGGCGCACACCACCGCGGGAACCGCGCCACTCACGCCAGCCCCCGGACCATGCGGGCCGGGGCCAGGTCGCCGCGGACCACCGCGACCATGTCGAGCACCTGCCGGGTCTGCGTCACGTCGTGCGCGCGGAAGATCCTTGCGCCGAGCCACGCGGCCACGGCGGTCACCGCCAGGGTGCCGGGAAGCCTGTCGTCGACCGCGGCGCCGAGCGCCTCCCCGACGAAGTCCTTGCGGGACGCGGACATCAGGACTGGCCAGCCGGTCGCGGTCAACTCGCCGAGCCGCCGGGTGATCTCGAGGGAGTGCCAGCTGTTCTTCCCGAAGTCGTGCGCCGGGTCGATGACGATCCCAGCCGGCCGCACTCCGGCCCGCAGCGCCCGGTCCGCGAGCCCCAGCACGCGGTCAAGCACGTCGGCCATGACGTCGGGGTACGACACACGGAACGGGCGGATCCGCGGCGGCAGTCCGCCCGCGTGCGAGCACACCAACCCGGCGCCGAACTCCGCGGCCACCTCAGTCAGCTCCGGGTCCCAGCCGCCCCATGTGTCGTTCAGCAGGTCTGCGCCTGCCTCGCACGCCGCCCGCCCTACCTCGTGCCGCCACGTGTCCGCGCTGATCACGAGGTCCGGGTAAGCGGCACGAACTGCCGCGATGAACGGGACGACACGGCGTATCTCCTCCTCCGCCGTCACCTCCTCGCCGGGCTTGGCCGGGACGCCGCCGACGTCGAGGATGTCGGCTCCTTCTGCGACCACCTGGTGGACACGCTCAAGCGCGGCGCCCTCGTCCCACGTCAGACCGGGCCGGTAGAACGAATCCGGCGTGCGGTTGACGATCGCCATCACAAGCAGCCGTCCGGGCGGGAACGAGCAGCCATGCAGGACGAGCGGCCCTGGCTCGCGCGGACCGGTCGCGCCAGTCACTGGGCGACGCTCGGTGTCAGCGAGCTGACCGGAGGCCGTTCCGCACATGGCACTGCCCGCAGCCTCGCTCGCAGCGCGCCGTCCTCGCGGATGAACTGGCGCAATCCCGTTCCGGCGGGCCGCTGCTCGCCGGCCCCGGGGCATGCGACATCGGCGCTGGGCACGCGCCTTCGCTCGGCGACGAGCAGTAGTTCGGCCGCCATGACCGCGAGGTCCGCGTCTGGCTGGTTCCTGTGCGCCCGCTCTCCCAGGTCGACCTGGGCGATCGCACCCGTCCCGTTGCGCCGTGCGGTGTCGATGAGCACGGCCAACTCGACGCCATACCCGACCGGGATCGGCAGCGTCTCCAGCAGCGACCGGCTGGCCGCCCACTCTCCGGCAAGCGGCTGGGCGACCAAGGCGAGCTCCGGCCACCACAGATTCAGCAGCGGGCGCGCGACCAGTTCCGTGACCCGGCCGCCGCCGACCGGGCCGTCGACCGCCCGGTCGTAGCAGGCCTTGACCAGCAGCGTCCGCTCGGCGGGATCCAGCAGCGGCCCGAGCAGCCCGGTGACGAAATGCGTGCCCCACCGGGTGAGATCCGCGTCCACGAACACCAGGATGTCACCGGTCGTGACCAGCAGGGATTTCCACAGTGCCTCGCCCTTGCCCGGGTACGCGCCCAGGCCGGCCGCAACGTCGCGGCTCCGGTATACGGTCGCGCCCGCCGCGGTCGCCACCTCGGCTGTCCGGTCCGTGGAGTCGGAGTCCATCACAACCAGTTCGTCGACCAGACCGCATGGCAGAAACGCGCCGGCGATGGCCCCGACGACGCCCCCGACCGTCGCCTCCTCGTCGCGCGCCGGAATCACCACGCTGACCCGGGTGCCCTGGCTAGCCTTCCAGCGCAGCAGCCGCTCCAGCGGCCAGTCCAGCCAGTGCGACGTCCGCCGCCGGAACCAGGACTCCGCCTGGTCCTCCATGCCCCCCAACCGGCCTCTCCTTATTTCATCCGAACGTACGGGACTGTCTCCCCAGGTCCCATGGCTGTCGGAGGGGCCGTGACGAGCCTGCATAGTGTAGCCGCGCCGGTCACATCAACTGGTTGCCCGCGCCTATCTGAAGCATGGTCCCGGTCATGAACCGGGATTCGTCAGAGGCGAGGAACGCGACCGTGGCCGCGACGTCCGCGGGCTCTTGCATGCCCTCGGGAAGCGCGGCGGCGGTGACCTGCCGGAAGAGCCATTTCTCGTGATCGTCTGGACTGGCCACTTTCAGGGCAGAGTGGTTGGCTGTAGGGTCGGGAGCCTTCGCCATCGCCGTGTTGACGCCGTTGGGGTGGATGGTGTTCACGCGGATGTTGTACCGGGCCACTTCGACCGCAAGCGTCTGGCACAGCCCGACGAGCCCATGCTTGGCCGCGCCGTAGCCGCCCGACATCGGATAGCCGCGGTACCCGGCGGCGGAGCTCGTGATGATGATCGATCCGCCGTTGCCGGCCTTGATCATGTGCGGAACGGTGGCCTTGATCGTCTTCCACACGCCGGTCAGGTTGACGTCGATGACGAGTTGCCAGCGCTCCTCAGAGAGTTCCCACATGCGGCCGCCGGCCATGGTGCCCGCGTTGGCGACCACCACGTCCAGCCGCCCGAACCTGCGCGCGCCCTCATCGACGACGTTGTTCATGCTGTCGTAGTCGCGCACGTCGGCTCTGCCGACGAGCGCCCGCCGACCCGTCTTCTCGACAAGATCGCGCGTCTCTTCGAGCTGCTCCTTCGTCGCCGGCTCGACGGGGGACCCCACCACGGGGCCGGCGACGTCGATCGCGATGATGTCGGCCCCCTCCTTAGCCAGCCGGACGCAATGCGCACGGCCCTGGCCTCGCGCGGCCCCGGTGACGAAAGCGACGCGACCGGTCAGGCGTCCCATGCCGCCCTAGCCACGGGTGACCGGGAACGAGACAGGAAGCCGGATCGCGGCGCGAACGCCATAGTTCGTGTAGATCACCTGCTCGTCAGGGGTGATCTCATAGTCGGGAATGCGCCGGAGGAACTCCTCGACAGCCAGGCGCAGCTCGAGGCGGGCCAGGTTCGAGCCCAGGCAGCGATGCGGCCCGGCCGCGAATCCGACGTGCGCGTTGTGCGGACGCGCGAAGTCGACCGTCTGCGGGTCGTCGAACGCGCTCGGGTCCGCGTTCGCCGCCGCCCAGAGCACCTCCACCTTGGCCCCGGCCGGGAAGCGGCGGCCGCGGATCTCGATGTCCTCGGTCACCCACCGGTGCCCGAGCGGCACGGGCGACTCAAACCGCATCAGTTCCTCGATCACCCGTGGCAGCTGCCCCGGGTCGGCGACTACCTGGCGGCGCTCGTCCGGATGCTCGGCGAACCAGGCGAGCAGGCAGGACAGCGAGCTCGTGACGGTGTCCAGCCCCGCTATCACGAGCAGGTAGCAGATGTCGACGATCTCCTGGTCGGTCAGCCGCTCGCCGTCCAGTTCGGTGGTCAGGAAGCCGCCGATCAGGTCGTCACGCGGCGGCGCGGCACGCCGCTCCGACAGCACCGTCGTGAGGTAGTCATACATCCGGTCCCCGGCCGCCCGCATGTTCGCCTGCTGCTCTTCTTCTGTCGCCCCGACCGGGCGGACCACCGCCTCCTTGAACTCAAGGAAGACAGGCAGGTCGGTGGCGGGCAGCCCGAGCAGTTCGATGAACAGGTACGTCGGCAGCGGTCCGCACAGGCTGGCCATCAGCTCGGCCGAGCCCGCGTCCGCGAACGCGTCGATCAGGGCGTTGGTCCGGGCGCGGATGGCCGGCTCCAGCCAGGCGACGCGCTTCGGCGTGAACAGCGGGTCGAGCAGCCCGCGGTATCTGCGGTGCGTGTCGCCATCCAGGTCGAGCGGGATCAGCGGCCGCTTGCCGCCGAGGTTGAAGTGCACGCCGTCGGTGGCGCGGACCGCGGGGTGGCGCAGGAACTCGGTCAGTTCCTGCCGGGCGGCGACGACGAGCGTGCCGTCCGGGCGGGCCGGAGCTTCCGTGGTCGCCAGCTCGGTGAAGGCGGCCTGCGGATGGCGCTCATCCCAGCGGTCGAGCATGTGCGCCGCGCAGAAGACCGGCGCGCCCGACTCGGTTTCAGCGCTCACGAGCGTGCCTGCCCGGCGTGCACGGGCCGCCGCGGTTCGACCGTGATCGCCTCTTCTGGGCATCCGGCCTCAGCCGTGTATGCCGCCTCGTCGAGGTCGCCAGGCACCGGATCGGCTATGACGAAGGAATGGCCCTCGTCGTCTAGGTCGAACAGGTCGGGTGCGTGCATCGCGCACAGCGCGTGCCCCTGGCAGCGGCTCTGGTCGACGGTGACTCGCATGCGCCTCATCTCCCGGGCTGGTTCGCCTGGCAGTCCTCACGGACCCCGAACGCGAATCATTCAAAATAGTTGAATGATTATAGTGCCGGGAG
>DASYAD010000200.1:0-21053 GCA_036501515.1 Trebonia sp.
CGACGCCGCCGCCATCGACCGCCTCCTCGACCCGGCCGCCCACACCGGCCTCTCAGCGGGTATCGCCCGCGCCGCGGCCCAGCGCGCCCGCGCGACAGCCCGTGACATCACAAGCTCGGCTAGTCAACGGTGACCGACGCCAGCCGTTGCTGTCTCTGCTCATTCCGAACGGAAAGCTGGCTTCGCCACCCGGTTCTGTGACTCTAGTTACCAGGGAGCCGCGTGGGAGGGTAACTCCCGCTCATCGAAAAGACCATGGAACGTTTTCGGTGTAATAGCCGCAATTGTTTCCGATTAGAAAAAAGGTTCCACGATAACGCACTCGGGCGCGGTGCTGGAGCGGCATCGCCGGAGCTTCCCGCCGTGGTTTCCGTCGGCTGACGGTGAGGAAGTGTCCGATCCCTGAGGTTCCTACGCCGCTGAGTGCTCCGGGCACAGGCCGAATAGTTCGACCGTGTGGTTGACGGAGGTGAAGCCTGCCTCGGCGGCGACCCGCTCGGCCCACTGCTCCACGACGCGCCCCTCGACCTCGACGCTGCGGCCGCACTCGCGACAGGTCAGGTGGTGATGGTGGCCGACGGAGTCGCACTGGCGGTACAGCGCCTCGCCTGAGGGGTCGCGGATCGTGTCGATCGCGCCCTGTTCGCTGAGCACCTGCAAGTGCCGGTACACGGTGGTGAGGCCGACGGTCTCACCCTGGCGTCGCAGCTCGGCGTGGATTTCCTGGGCGCTGCGGAAGCCGGGGAGGCTGGCGAGCGCGGCGGCCACGGCGGACGCCTGCTTCGTACCTCGCACCCGGGTGCCGCGCGGGTGGTCCACTGTCACACTTCGCACGGTAGCCGGCCTTTCTGATGATGACCACGGACGCCGCCCGTGGCCTGGAACACCTGGATCCGTGTTCTGGTTGGTTCCTGATAATAGAAACGATTATCATTAACACCGAAGCGGGCGGAAAGCTGCCCGCGCGGGGCATCGGGGAGGAGCGCGGCATGCGCGGCAGCGCGGGCAGGGCAGTGGCGGGGCACGGCGGCGGCCGGCGGCCGCTGGTGGTCTTGCTGCTGGCTGTGGCGGCGGCGGTCATCGCCACCGCGGCGGCGGCCTGGTCCGGTGGCGCCACCGCCGCGCCGGACAGCGGGAAGATCGTCGCGGTCGGCGCGGAGAGCCAGTACTCCGACGTGATCAGCCAGGTCGGCGGCAAGTACGTGCAGTCAAGCGCCATCATGGACAACCCGAACACCGACCCGCACAGCTTCGAGGCGTCGATCGCCGTCGCCCGGGAGGTGGGCAGCGCCCAGCTCGTGGTGCAGAACGGGGTCGGCTACGACAGCTTCATGAACACGATCGAGTCGGCCGCGCCAAGCGCCGGCCGGCTGGTCGTCGACGTGCAGCAACTGCTGAAGCTGCCTGACGACACCCCCAACCCGCACCTCTGGTACGACCCGGGGACGATGCCGAAGGTGGCCGCCGCGGTCGCGAGCTCCCTGGCGGCTATCCAGCCGTCGCACGCGGCCTACTTCGAGGCCAACGCGGCGGCCTTCACCGCCAGCTTCAAGCAGCTCGGTGCCGCGATCGCCAGCTTCAAGTCGGCCTACGCCGGCGTCCCGGTGGCCACCACCGAGCCGGTCGCCGACTACCTGCTGACCGCGCTCGGCGCCGACAACCTGACGCCGTGGACGTTCCAGGCCGACGTCATGAACGGCGTCGACCCGTCACCGCAGAACGTGGCGCTCCAGCGGGCGCTGTTCACCGGCCACAAGGTCAAGGTGTTCCTGTACAACCAGCAGGTCACCGACTCGCTCACCGAGTCGTTCATCAGCCTTGCTGAGCAGAACAACATCCCGGTCGTCGGCGTGTACGAGACGATGCCGGCCCCGGGATACGACTACCAGACCTGGATGCAGACCGAGGTGCAGGCCCTGCGCAAGGCGGTCGCCGACAACATCTCAACGGAGCAGCTGTGAGGACCATCGGGATGCAGTCATCTCCCGGGGGGACGACCCCCCGTACCCCCCGGAGCGCGCCCGATGGGCGCGCCAGGATATCGGCCGCGCAATCGTCGTTTGACGGGTCGACCGCGGCTGACCTGCTGCGGCTGGACGATATCGGGGTAGCGCTCGGCGGCCGCCAGATACTTGCGGACGTGTCGTTCTCGCTTGAGAAGGGCGAGTTCACCGGGATCATCGGCCCGAACGGGGCAGGCAAGACCACACTGCTGCGGGTCATCCTCGGCCTGATCGAGCCGTCGGCCGGGCGGGTGCTCATCGAGGGCGAGCCGCTGCACAACAAGAACAAGGCGAGCATCGGCTACGTGCCGCAGAAGCTGGTCATCGACCCTGACATGCCGCTGCGCGCCCGCGACGTGGTATCGCTCGGCCTTGACGGGCACAAGCTCGGCTTCGGCTTCCCGTCGCGGCAGCGGCGCGAGCTCGTCGACCGCGCGCTGGCGGACGTTGGCGCGGCCGGGTACGCCGACGCCCGGGTCGGCGAGCTGTCCGGCGGCGAGCAGCAGCGAGTGCTGGTCGCGCACGCGCTGATCTCCCGGCCGAAGCTGCTGCTGCTCGACGAGCCGCTCGCCAACCTCGACTTGCGCAGCGAGCAGGAGATCGTCGCGGTGCTCGGCAAACTGTCACGCGAGCACGGGATCTCGGTGCTGCTGTCCGCGCATGACATGAACCCGCTGCTCGGCGTCATGGACCGGATCGTGTACGTCGCCAACGGCCGGGCCGCGTCCGGTGCGACCGACGAGGTGGTCACTTCCGCCGGGCTCACCGAGCTCTACGGCCACCACGTGGACGTGGTCCGCGTGCACGGCCGGGTGCTCGTGGTCGCAGGGGAGTGACACCGTGCACTACCTCTTCGAGCCGGGGCTGTTCAGCAGCGGACCGGTCAGGACGGCGCTGCTCCTCGGCGCGGTCGTCGCCGTCACCTCGGGTGTCATCGGGGTATTCACCGTGCTGCGCGGCCAGTCCTTCGCCGGCCACTCGCTGGCGGACGTGGCCACCACCGGCGGGTCAGGCGCGTTCCTGGTCGGTATCAACCAGTTCTGGGGCTTCCTCGCCGCCGGGGTCGCCGCCGCGGCACTGATGGAGGCCATCGGCGTGCAGCGCCGCCGCGGTCGTGACGTGGCCACCGGCGTGGTGCTCGGCGCGGCGCTCGGCGCGGCCGCGCTGTTCCTCTACCTGGGCACGCTGAAGACGGCGACGACCGGCGCCTCGTTCACCGTGCTGTTCGGCTCTATCTTCGTGATCAGCCCCGATACCGTCCCCGCGCTGATCGCGTCCGGCGTCATCGCCCTGGTCGTGGTCGCCCTGCTGTCCCGGGTGCTGCTGCTCACCTCGGTCTCGCCGGACCTGGCCAGGGCACGCGGCGTCAACGTCAGGCTGGTCGGCATCGCCTACCTCGCGGCGCTGGCCGTGGCGGTCTCGCTCGCGGCTGTCGCGATCGGCGCGGTGCTGTCCACCGCGCTGCTGATCGGGCCGTCGGCGACCGCGCTGCGGGTGGCCAAGAGCCCCGTGCGGGCGATGGCCGTCTCCGCCCTCAGCGGGCTCGCCGCCACCTGGATCGGCATCGTGCTGGCCTACGACTCGTACTACTGGCCGCCGCACGGCCACGGATGGCCGGTGTCCTTCTTCGTTGTTGTCCTGGTGCTCATCGGCTACCTGCTCAGCTACGTGCGGCCGCGGCAGAAGCAGGCGCCCCGCTCACCGCACGAGGAAGCGGAGTGCGGGCCGTCGACCACCGGCCCGGAGACGAGCATGGGAAGGTCAGCTCATGTTTAGCGCGCTGATGCTGAACACCTGGATCGCCGCCTCGGTGGTGGCGGTGGTCGCCGGAATGACCGGTTTCTTCGCGGTGCTGCGCGGGTCGACGTTCGCCGCGCACGCCATACCGAACGGCGCGTTCGCGGGGGCGGCGGGCGCGACCCTGCTCGGCATCAACGTCATCTGGGGCCTCGCGGTCTTCGCGGTCGGCGGCGCGCTCGGTATCGGCGCGCTCGGGACCGAGGGACGTGGCCGGCGAGCCAGGACCGACGTGGTGACAGCGCTCGCGCTGGTGGTCATGCTCGGCCTTGGCGCCCTGTTCGTGAGCGTCAGCTCCCAGTACGCCGAGGAGACCTACGCCCTGCTGTTCGGCGAGGTGTTCGGCGTCAGCCGCGGCGAAGTGCTGCCCATCCTCGGCCTCGGCGTCGTTGCCGTGATAGCCATCGGCGTCGCGTTCCGCCCGCTGATGCTGACCAGCGCGCTGCCCGAGGTCGCCGAGGCGCGCGGTGTCTCCACCCGCCGGGTCGAGATCTACTTCCTGATCGTGATGGCCCTGGCCGCGTCCATGACCGTGCCCGTCGTCGGCGCGCTGCTGATGTTCAGCCTGATGATCGGCCCGGCCGCGGCGGCCCGCTCGGTCACCGCCAAGCCAGGCACCGCGCTGGCTCTTTCTGTGCTGATCGCACTGGCCACGGTCTGGCTGTCGATCGCGCTGTCTTACCAGACGAACTGGCCGCTGGGCTTTTTCGTCGGCACGATCGGCGCTGTCTTCTATCTCATCGGACAAGCAGCGCGGGGTCTAGGGGACAGGCGCGTTCGCGCGGTAAGACAATAAACGTATGACGAATCGGCTCAAGAGTGCGACAAGTCCCTACCTGCTGCAGCACGCCGGCAATCCGGTGGACTGGTGGCCCTGGTCGGACGAGGCATTCGCCGAGGCGCGCCGACGGGACGTGCCGGTGATGCTGTCGGTGGGCTACGCCGCCTGCCACTGGTGCCACGTCATGGCACACGAGTCTTTCGAGGACCCGGACACGGCCGCCGTGGTGAACGACCGGATGGTCGCGATCAAGGTGGACCGCGAGGAACGGCCTGACATCGACGCGGTCTACATGTCCGCGACCCAGGCGATGACCGGCCAGGGCGGCTGGCCGATGACGGTGTTCATGACCCCTGACGGCGATCCGTTCCTGTGCGGGACCTACTTCCCGCGCGACCGGTTCGTGCAGGTCGTGAGCGCGGTCGCGGACGCCTGGAAAAAGGGCAAGGCCAGGATCAAGAGCGAGTCGGAGCAGATCCGGCTGACGCTGGCGGAGAACGCCGCCGCGATGGCCTCGATCGGCGACCGGGCGGGCCGGGTCAACGTCGACCACGTGACCGGCGGGGCGGTGGTGGGTCTCGAGGCTGGCTTCGACCGGGCGTACGGGGGGTTCGGCGCCGCGCCCAAGTTCCCGCCGTCGATGGTGCTCGAGTTCCTGCTCCGCTACGACGAGCGGACCGAAGGCGAGCCGCCGGCCCTCGGCATGGTCAGGGCGACCTGCGAGGCGATGGCCCGCGGAGGCATCTACGACCAGCTCGGCGGCGGCTTCGCCCGGTACAGCGTGGACAACACCTGGACGGTGCCGCACTTCGAGAAGATGCTGTACGACAACGCCCTGCTGGCCGGGGTCTACACCCACCTGTGGCGCCGGACGGGAGACCCGCTGGCCCGCCGGGTGGCCGAGGAGACCTGCGAGTTCATGCTCCGGGAGCTGCGCACCGCTGAGGGCGGGTTCGCCGCCTCGCTCGACGCGGACAGCGACGGCGAGGAGGGCGTCTTCTACGTCTGGACTCCGGCGCAGCTGACCGAGGCGCTCGGCCAGGAAGACGGCGTGTTCGCCGCCCGGGCGTTCGGCGTGACCGAAGCCGGGACGTTCTCCCGCGGCACGTCGGTGCTGCAGCGGCTGACCGACCCTGACGACCAGGAGCGGCTGGACCGGATCAGGGGCGTGCTGCTGACCGCGCGCGAGGGCCGCAACCGCCCCGCCCGCGACGACAAGGTAGTCGCGGCCTGGAACGGCCTCGCGATCGGCGCGCTGGCCGAGGCCGGGGTGCTGTTCGACCGCCCCGACCTGCTGGCCGCGGCGGCGGAAGCGGCCGACCTCATCGTCTCCATCCACCTGGCCCAGCCAGCCAGGCTGACCCCTCTGGTCGGCCGGACGCGGCTGCTGCGCACCTCACGGGACGGCACCTCCGGGCCGAGCGCCGGGCTGCTCGAGGACTACGCCTGCGTGGCGGCGGGCCTGCTGCGGCTGTACGGGATGACCGGCGAAGCCCGCTGGGCGACGGTGGCGGGCGAACTGCTCGACGCCGTCCTGGTCGCGTTCGCCGACGGCAACGGCGGCTTCTTCGACACCGCCGACGACGGCGAGCAGCTGATCTTCCGGCCCGCCGACCCGACCGACAACGCCACCCCGTCCGGCACTTTCGCGGCGGCGGACGCGCTGGTCAGCTACGGCGCGCTAACCGGCGACGAGCGCTACAGGACGGCGGCGATCGACGCGCTGAAGGTACTGCCGCCGATCGCGGAGAAGTACCCGCGTGCCTGCGGGACGGGCCTGGCAGTGGCCGAGGCCCTGCTCTCAGGGCCGACTGAGATCGCGATCGTGGGTCCGGACGACGACCCGCGCACCGGCGACCTGCTCCGGGCGGCGCTGCACGTGTCACCGCCGGGCGCGGTGTTCGCTCTCGGCGCCGGCGCCGAGGATGGCGGAGTTCCGCTGCTCGCGGAGCGGCCGCTGGTCTCCGGCGGGCCGGCCGCCTACGTGTGCCATGGTTTCACCTGCCAGGCGCCGGTAACAACAACCGAAGCACTGCGCGAGGCCCTGCGCGGCGCCTAGGTTCCGTGCACGGCACCTGAGTTCGTGCAGAGCACCTAGTTCACTGTGCGGGCCTGCGCCGTTCACCGGGCAGGTCTACCGTGCGGCTCATAGAGGAGCGGCTCATAGCGCGGATAGCGCGGGTGATCCGGCGTGGTGGCAGGCACGGCCTGCTGCCGGCCGGCATCACCGCGTTCGCGGCGCTGGCCCTGCTGGCCGGGGTGCTCGCCGCGGTGTTCGGGACCAGCACGACGTCGACGGCCGCCGCGCCGCGGCCGTCGACGCGTCAGTCCGCCGCGTCACCGCCCTCCTCCGGGCAGAAGGCCGCGGCCCAGTCCGTCACCGCGGTGCCAGTCGCCCAGGTGGCGGCGACAACGAAGCACCCGGTCGCGCCGCTTGGCCGCAGCGTCCAGGCCGACCTGCTCGTAGTGGCGCCTTCCACGCTGCCCCGGAGCCTGCTCGCGGCGGTGCGCAAGCTGCCGGGCCTGGTCGCGGCCGAGCAGATCGAGGCATTCCGCACCCAGGTGAACGGCACCGACACCGCGGTCGTCGGAGTTGACCCGTCGCAGTTCAGGTCGTTCGCCGCCCGCCCGACCGGGGCGGCAAGCGCCCTCTGGCAGGGCGTGGCCGACGGCGGCATCGCGGTGTCGTACACGATGGGCGAAGAGGACGAGATCAGGCTCGGCGGCTCCGTGCTCGCCGCCGGCACGACCAGCAGGCGGCTGCCCGTCGTGGCGTTCGGCACGCTGGGCATCGGCGGCGTGAACGCGGTGCTGTCCGACGCCACCGCCCGGTCGCTCGGCGCCCCGTCAGGCAACGCGATCGTGGTCAGCGTGCGTACCGCCGACTTCACCGCCGACAGCGCCGCCATCGGCCGCCTGCTGCCTGCGGGGGCCAGTGTCGAGCCGCTGGTTTCGCTGGTCAACTCAGGCTCGACAGCCGGGACGGCAGGCGCGGGCACGTCGTCCGCGGCCGCGGTGCCCGCCACCTCACTCGGCACCGTGCTCGCCGCCGCCTTGAGCCGTAAGGGGCTGCCGTACGTATACGGGGCGGCGGGCCCGTCCTCCTTCGACTGCTCCGGCCTGGTGCAGTGGTCGTTCGCCCGGGCCGGGATCGCGATGCCGCGGGTGGCGGCCGACCAGGCGATGTCGGGACCGGCCGTCCCCGTCAGTCAGCTTGAGCCCGGCGACCTGCTCTTCTACCGCACCGACCCGACCGCGCCCGGTTACATCTCGCATGTCGCGATCTACCTCGGCAACGGCTTGATGATCCAGGCGCCGCACACCGGCGAAGACGTGGAGGTCGTCCCGGCCGCGTTCGGCTCGGAGTTCGCCGGCGCCGTCCGGGTCAGCCCGGCCCAGGCCGCGTCCGCGGCCAGCCGCGTCGCCTAGCGCTTTACCCCCAACTCCTTAACTCCCCGGCTGTTGACCGGCTCTGGCTTGCAGTGTAATCATGATTACATGAGTACAGAGATACGCGCCTGGTTCACCGGCCGGCTCCCCGACGAGTGGTTCGCCGAGCCCGCCGAGGTCACCACGGACCGCGAAGAGATCACGATCATCGGCACCCTGCCCGCGCCAGAATCGGAGTCCGATGACGCGGCCTCCGCCGCGGGCGCCGAGGGCCGTATCAAACGGTTCCGCGAGGACACCCGCGCCCGGCGGATCGAGATCGCCCGCGAGGCAGAGCACAAGTTCGGCCGCAAGGTCGCCTGGGGCGCCCGCTGCGGCACGGTCACCGAAGTGTTCACCACGCTGTCCGTCCCGGTCATGACCAGGCTCAGGCAGTCCGAGCGGCGGGTGCTCGACACCCTGGTCGACGCGGGAGTCGCCCGCTCCCGTTCCGACGCGCTGGCCTGGTGCGTCAGGCTCACCGGAGAGCACGCCGACGCCTGGCTCGCCGAGCTGCGCGACGCGCTGCGCAAGGTCGAGGAAGTACGCTCGCAGGGGCCGCAGGGCCGCTGAGCGTCCCGACCGTCTGATATCACCACATATCACCAGCCTCTCGGTTAAAGCGGCATGCCTTCACTCCACGGTCGGATACCGTGGCTGTGGGACTTAGCGCTGGCGCTCTGCTGCGAGGAAGGTCGGTTCATGGGATACCGCGACCTGGGCTACCGCCTGTACGAGCGGAGGCTCGAGTCGTACCTGGCGGGGAAGACCGTCCCCAGGCACGTCGGCGTGATGTGCGACGGTAACCGGCGCTGGGCCAGGGAAGCGGGACATACCGACGTAAGCACCGGCCACCGCAAGGGCGCCGACAAGATCTTCGAACTGCTCCAGTGGTGCAAGCAGGCCGGCGTCGAAGTGGTGACGCTGTGGCTGCTGTCGACCGACAACCTCACCCGCGAGGAAGAAGAGCTCGGCCCGCTGCTCTCGATCATCGAGGACACGGTGAATATCCTGGTCACCGAGGGCTGGCACGTGAACCCGGTGGGCGCGCTCGACCTGCTGCCTGACCACACCGCCCGGGTGCTCAAGGACGCGGGCGAGACCACCGCGGGCAACCCGGGACTGCTCGTCAACGTGGCCGTCGGCTACGGCGGGCGCCGCGAGATCGCCGACGCCGTCCGGTCGCTGCTGGTCGACCACGCCAGCAGGGGGACCACGATCGAGCAGCTGGCCGAGGTGCTCGATGTCGAGCACATCGCCGAGCACCTCTACACGGCGGGCCAGCCCGACCCCGACCTGGTGATCAGGACCAGCGGCGAGCAGCGGCTCGGCGGGTTCCTGCTGTGGCAGTCAACGCACTCTGAGTTCTACTTCTGCGACGCTTACTGGCCGGCCTTCCGCAAAGTCGATTTCCTGCGCGCACTGCGTTCGTACTCCGAACGTAACCGCAGGTTCGGCGCCTAGCCTGCGCGGTTGTCCACGGGGGTGCGCCCCTGTGAATTTCACGTAACCAGTCGACGGCTGAAACTGCCGTCGTATCCGCCGGGCAAATTGCCACTTTAGAAAACGCCTGATCGCGGGTACCTTCAGAGTTGGCGGGCACCTCCCCAGGGTGCCCCCGCGGGAGGCCCCCTGAGCTCGCTACGTGCGACGAGAGGGCCGGTGCGGCTCTCTCAGGTGGGCAGCCCCGGTCCATCCGACACGTTTGTCCCCGGAGCACCCGGGGAGCGGCGTGTCCTGTCCGAGGCGCCGGGACTCGTGACCGGCGTCCAGGGGAGTTCTGCGTGGCCAACTCTGTTCAGCGTCGTACGTACGTCCTCGACACCAGCGTCCTGCTCGCGGACCCGGCGGCAATCTCGCGGTTTGACGAACACCACGTCGTCATTCCAGTCGTCGTCATCACTGAGCTCGAAGCCAAGCGCAACCACCCGGAGCTGGGCTACTTCGCCCGTCAGGCGCTCCGCTACCTCGACGACCTGCGGATTTCGCACGGTTCGCTGGACGCTGAGATCCCGGTTGGTGATCTCGGCGGAACGGCCCGGGTGGAGCTCAACCACATCGACGCGCAGGTGCTTCCAGCCGGTTTCCGGCTCGGGGACAACGACACGCGGATCCTGTCCGTAGGCCGTTCCCTCGCCAACGAGGGCCACGATGTGGTCCTGGTCAGCAAGGACCTGCCGCTGCGCATCAAGGCGGCGTCGATTGGCCTCGAGGCGCAGGAGTACCGGGCAGAGCTTCCCGTCGACTCCGGCTGGACCGGCATGGCGGAGCTCGACCTGAGCTCCGACGAGGTTGAGGACCTGTACGAGAACGGCACGCTGGACTGCGAGGCGGGCCGCGACCTGCCCTGCCATACCGGCCTTGTGCTGCACACCAACAGCGGGAGCGCGCTTGCCCGGGTGCTACCGGACAAGCAGATCCAGCTGGTACGCGGCGACCGCGAGGCGTTCGGACTGCACGGGCGCTCGGCCGAGCAGCGCATCGCCCTTGACCTGCTGCTTGACCCGGATATCGGCATCGTCAGCATGGGCGGCCGTGCGGGCACCGGCAAGTCGGCCCTCGCGCTGTGCGCGGGCCTCGAGGCCGTCATGGAGCGCAGGCAGCACCGCAAGGTCATCGTGTTCCGGCCGCTCTACCCGGTCGGCGGACAGGACCTCGGGTACCTGCCCGGCTCCGAGTCCGAGAAGATGGGCCCGTGGGCGCAGGCCGTCTACGACACCCTCTCCTCGGTCACCACGCAGGAGGTAATCGACGAGATTGTCGCCCGCGACATGATCGAGGTGCTGCCGCTGACCCACATCAGGGGCCGGAGCCTGCACGACGCGTTCGTGATCGTGGACGAGGCCCAGTCGCTCGAGCGCGGCGTGCTGCTGACCGTGCTGTCGCGGATCGGCAGCGGCTCCCGCGTGGTGCTCACCCACGACATCGCGCAGCGCGACAACCTGCGCGTTGGCCGGCACGACGGCGTCATCGCGGTGATCGAGAAGCTCAAGGGCCACCCGCTGTTCGCCCACGTGACCCTGACCCGCTCCGAGCGCTCGGCGATCGCCGCCCTGGTCACAGACCTCCTAGAAGACACACAGTTGTAAGGCAGCGGGCGCCGGCCACGGGGCCCTAAACTGCATCCGTGGCCGGCGTCATGCACAACGATCAAAGCCGTTATCCAGAACGGACCGGGCTGACTCCCCAGGCAAACAGCTACTCGCCTGGGGAGTCAGCCGTGCTTCCGGCTGTTTCCGTGGTCATGCCGGTGCTTAACGAGGAACGGCACCTGGCGGAGTCGGTCGCCTGCGTGCTCGACCAGGAGTACCCCGGCGGATTCGAGCTCGTCCTCGCCATCGGCCCGTCCAGGGACAGGACCGAGGCGATCGCCCGCGAGCTGGCCGCCGCGGACAGCCGGATCACCGTCGTGCCCAACCCGTCCGGCCAGATTGCCACGGCCATGAACGCGGCAGTGCGGACGGCCAGGCACGGCATCATCACCCGGATCGACGCGCACTCGATGCTGCCCGACGGGTATCTCAAGACCGCGGTCCGCACGCTGGTGGAGACCGGTGCCGCCGATGTCGGCGGCTGGATGGCGGCCGAGGGCATCACCCCGTTGCAGCGGGCCGTCGCCTGGGCGATGACCTCGCCCTTCGGCATGGGCGCGGCGGCCAACCACACCGGCGGCGACGCCGGGCCCGCCGACACGGTCTACCTGGGCGTGTACCGGCGGGAGGAGATCGAGCGGGTCGGCGGCTACGACGAGACCATGCTGATCGCCGAGGACTGGGAGCTCAACTACCGGATCCGCGCGGCCGGCGGCATCATCTGGTTCACACCGGAACTCAAGGTCACCTACCGGCCCCGGGCGACGCTCCGCGCCCTGGCCACCCAGCAGTTCAGGTACGGCCGCTGGCGGCGGGTCGTCGCGCGGCGCCACCCGGAGACCGTCAGCCTCCGCTACCTGGCGCCGCCGGCCGTGACCGCGCTCAACGCGGCTGGCCTGGTCCTCGGAGTAGCGGGGCTCATCGGGGCGGTGACGGGGGCAGCCGCTCCCGTTCGGTACCTCGGTCTTGGGTTTGCGGTGCCGGCGGTCTATCTCGCCGGGGCCGCCGCGGTGGCGGCGCTGTTCGCCAAGGACGTGCCCGCCGGGGTCCGCGCGCGGGTGCCGCTGGTGCTCGCCGCCATGCATACCTGCTGGGGCGGCGGCTACCTGACGAGCCCGCGCAGGCTCGCCGGCCACCCTGACGCGCCTGTCGGCTTGCGGCGGAAAGGCCCGCGCCACCGCCGCTAAGATGCGCCAATGGGCTTCGATCTGGGCACCGAACTCGCGGCCGTCCGCGGGCAGGGCTATGACCTGCACTCCAAGTACCTGAACGCGCAGCTGCCGCGCACGCTGAAGACGATCGGGTTCGACAAGGTCTACGTCCGCGGCGAGGGGGCCTACCTCTACGACGCCGAGGGGAACGCCTTCGCGGACTTTCTCTCCGGCTTCGGGGTGTTCGCGGCCGGGCGCTCCCACCCCGTGATCAAGAAGGCGCTGGCTGACGCCCTCGACATGGACTTCGCCGCCTGGACCCAGTTCGACTGCCAGCCGTCCATGGGCCTGCTCGCGCAGCGGCTGCTGGCCAAGGCACCGGGCCTCGAGCGGGTGTTCTTCTGCAACAGCGGCAGCGAGGCGGTCGAGTCGGCCCTCAAGTTCGCGCGGCACGCGACTGGCAAGGGCCGCATCGTCTACGCCCGTCACGGGTTTCACGGGCTGACCACCGGGTCGCTGTCGGTCAACGGCGCCGAGGAGTTCAAGGCGGGCTTCGGGCCGCTGCTGCCGGACACGGAGATCCCCCTCGGGGACATCGCCGCGCTCGACGCGGAGCTGCGCAAGGGCGGTGTCGCCGCGCTGATCATCGAGCCGGTCCAGGGCCACGGCGTGATGTCCGTCCCGCCCGGTTTCCTGGCCGAGGCGAAGGCCCTGCTGCACTCCCGGGGCGCGCTGCTGATCTGCGACGAGGTTCAGGCGGGGATGGGCCGCACCGGCCGGTTCTTCTCCTACCAGCACGAGGACGTCCAGCCCGACATCGTGACCGTGGCCAAGGCGCTGTCCGGCGGCTACGTCCCGGTCGGCGCGATGCTGACCACAGACAAGATCTTCTCCTCGGTCTACTCGTCGATGGACAAGCTCATGGTCCACTCCACCACGTTCAAGGGCGGCCCGCTGGCGATGGCGGCGGGACTGGCCTCGCTGGCCGTCATCGACGACGAGGGCCTGGTCGAGAACGCCGAGCGCCGCGGCGCCGAGCTGATGCGCGGCCTCGAGGGCCTGGCGGCCAGGTACGACCTGATCAAGGAGGTCCGCGGTAAGGGCCTCATCATCGGCATCGAGTTCGGGCGGCCGTCCGGGCTTAAGGCGCGGGCCAACTGGGCCATGCTGCAGAAGGCGCGGGTGGGCTTGTTCGCCCAGACGATCGTCGTCGCGCTGTTCCAGCGGCACCGCATCCTGACCCAGGTGTCCGGTGACCACATGGAGGTCATCAAGCTGATCCCGCCGCTGATGATCGGCGACGAGGAAGTCAGGCTGTTCCTCGACGGGCTAGCCGACGTCCTCGACGACGCGTCCAAGGGCAGCGGCCTGATGTGGGACTTCGGCCGCACGCTGATCAAGCAGGCCGTCCGCGGTTAGCCGGGGCGGCCTTGCCTTAGTCGGGCAGGCTGAGCAGCGCCTCGGCGACCAGCAGGTCGCCGGGGTAGGTGACCTTGATGTTGCTCTCGCTGCCAGGCACGATGCGTACCGGCACGTCGGGCAGGTAGCGCAGCACGACGCTGCAGTCGTCGGTCGGAACGAAGTCCGGGTCCGCCGCCGCCAGCCGGTGCGCTTCCGCGATGACCGAGAGGCGGAAGCCCTGCGGTGTCTGCGCACGGTAAAGCGTCTCCCGCGGCGGCACGTGGGTGATCACGCTGTCCGCGACCGTCAAGATCGTGTCCGACGACGGGACCGCGGTGCCGATCGCGTCGTGCCCGGCCAGGGCGTGCACGCAGTCGCCGATGATCCTGGTGCTGACCAGGGGGCGGGCGGCGTCGTGAACGAGGACCCCGGTCGTGGCGGGATCGTGGCGGACAGCTATGTAGGCGAGGGCGTTCCTGACCGAGTCGGAGCGGGTGACGCCGCCTTCGATGATCGCGCTGACCTGCCCGCCGACCAGGCGCCTGGCCTCCTGGTGGTACGCGGAAGGCATAATCAGGATGATCTCGCTGATTTCTGGCACGCTGGCGAACGCCGACACGCAGTGCTCGACCAGGGTCCGGCCACGGAGGGTTAGCAGCTGCTTCGGCACCGCCGCGCCGAAGCGGGTACCCGTACCGCCGCCGAGCACCACCGCCACCACGCGCTCTATCGAACCCTCCAAATTTTGCGCTGTGCCAACCTCCGCCTCGGAAATCACACCTGCGGACTTTACCCGGTTTTAGCAGCGTGGTTCCTCGAATGGATCAGGGGTTGCGGGCTACGCTGAGGTCACGGCTTCGTATCAGTACGCAGCCGTATTCCTGTCACATGTGCGAGGAGAGCGGATGGCCGGCGACCTGAGCGCGCGCCAGTCCGTGTTCTTCCGCTTGTCCCCGCTGACGCTGTCCCAGATCTCGGTCGGCTTCGCGCTGATCGCGGCGCTCTGGCTGACCGTCGGGTCGGTTCACGGCGAAGTCATCGCGCTGATCGCGGCGCTCGCGGCCGTCGTCTGCGGCTACGTCGCCCGGCTCCTGGCCGGCCTGCGGTCCGCTCCCGCCGTGGACTGGGGCCTGGCCGGCGCCGGCCTGCTGGCCGAGTTCGTCATCTACGCGGGTATCGCCGCCGCGGCCAGCCTGCACGCGGTGCTCGCACCTGGCCTGGCCGGAACCGCACTGCGGGGAACGTTCCTGGCCGGGTTCGGCGGTGCCGGCAGCGCCGGGGTATGGCGGCTGGCCGTTATCGCGGTCATCATCACCGTGGTGACGCCCATGGTTGACCTGTGCGTCCACGGGCCCGCGCTGCCGTCGAGCAGGCTGCGACTGTTCGGCCCGCCGGGAGACGTCCGGCTGCCGCTGGCCTGCTTGACCGTCCTGATCTTCGGCGCCAGGACCGGCTTCCTCGTTGTGCTCGTGCTCGGCCTGGCCGCACTCGCGGCGGCCGTCATCGACGGCACCCGCCAGGTGCGCGACCGCGGCGAGCTGCGGGGCTACCGGGGCGACGGCCGGATCGCGGTCTGGATTGGCAGCTGGGTGGGCGGCCGGGTGCCGCCGATGCCGTCGCTGTTCGTCGGGCTGCTCGTCACCGGGGTGCTGACCGTGCTCGGGCTCCGCAACCTGCCGGGCATCCTGCTGCTCACTCCCGTCGAGGCGATGCTGCTGGCCGCGTTCGCGTCCTGGCACCCGCACGACGGCCGCGGCGACTGGCTGGTGCCGCCCTTGCTGCAGACCGCGGAGTACGTGTTCATCGCCGAGATCGGCTTCGCCGGCCACGTCTGGCCGCCGCTGACCTTCGCGGTGGTCGCCGCCGTCGGGCTCAGGCACCTGGACCTGGCGTACCGGGTGCGCGGCGGCCTGGCGGCCGGCGTCGACCGGCGCGGCTTCGGCTGGGAAGGGCGGATGATCCTGGTCGGCATCGCCGCGGCCGCCGGCATCGCGCCGGCCGTATACGCCGCGCTCGGGCTCTACCTATGGTGGCGGCTCGGCCGCGACTGGACAATCGGCTGGTCAGCTCGACATGCCGCCGTCAACCGCTAGGGTCGCGCCGGTCATGAACGAACTGTCGTCGCTGGCCAGGAAAAGCATCGCCCGGGCGATCTCGTCAGGGGCGGCGTGCCGGCCGAGCGGGATCATGCCGTCGAAGATCTCTTCCGCCGCGGCCCGGGCGGCGCCGGTCGCGGCCTCCTCCACCCGGTGCTGGAACTCGTTGCTGACCGGCCCCGGGTGGATGGTGTTCACCCGGATGCCCTGCGGTGCCAGCTCGGCCGCGAGCGTTCGCATCAGTCCCACCTGTGCGTGCTTGGCCGTCGCGTAACCCGCGATGTGCGGTGCGGCCGTGAGGCCGACCACGCTTGAGGTGATGATGACCGACGAACCGCGCCCCAGGTGCGGCACCGCGTGCTTGGCCAGCAGGAAGGCGCCCTTCACGTGCACGGCGAGCGTCTGGTCGAAGGCGTCTTCCGGGTAGTCGGCGATCGGCCCGGTGGCCCCGGCGATCCCGGCGTTGGCGATCACCACGTCCAGCCGTCCGAAGCGGGCCACGGCGGCGTCGACGGCCGCCTTGACCTGCGCCGAGTCGGTGACGTCGGTCACCTGCCAGCCGCCCGCGGCGCCCAGTTCGGCGGCCCCCGCCCGCAGGTCAGGCTCGGAAACGCCAGCCAGGAACACGCGTGCACCCTCGGCCGCCAGGGCCCGCGCGGTCGCCATTCCGATGGAGCCCTCGCCGCCGGTGATAATCGCGGCCTTGCCCGCAAGTCGACTCATGTCGCGGATGTTACAGCGAGCGGGCGCCGCCGCCGAGCTACCACCCGGTACTATCGCGCTATATGGGTGGCGTACGGCCTGGCGCCGGTTTCGAGTCCCCGGCTGTCATGCGTCGCCGCTGGCTGGCCGGTATTTTTGCGGTATCGGTGGCGTGGGCGATCCTTGTCGCGGTTGTCAGCACCGATCACTATCACCAGCTGTGGGGCGAGATCGCCGCGGTCGGCTACGGGCTGGCGCTGCTTGCCGTCCTCGTCGTCAGGCATTCGCGGATGGCGGACCTGGCGCTCGGGCTGGCCTTCATCGGCGGTCTTGTCGTGCCGCTCGGCTACCTGGCGGCCCGCGGGCTGGCGCAGCCCGAGGTCGGCGTCGTCGCCCAGTCGGGCTCGTACCTGATCCACCACGGCACGCCTTACCTGAGCCCGGCGGCGCTCAAGAGCTCCCTGAACCCGATCAACCTCTACAACCCCTACCTGCCGGTGATGGCCCTGTTCGGCCTGCCACGCGCGTTCTTCGACCTAGGTCTGCTGACCGATCCCCGGGTCTGGTTCGGGGTGGTGTTCATCGGCGTTTTCTGGCTGGCGCTGCGCCGCGGCGGCGCCCGCGACCCAGGCCGCTGGACGGTCCTGGCCGCGGGCAGCCCGATCATCGCCTTCGAGCTCGCCGTGGGCGGCACCGACGTGCCGATGGTCGCGTTCCTCTGCCTCGGGTTCGCCTACCTGTGGGACCGCAGGCCCGTGCTGGCCGGGCTGGCCCTCGGCATCGGCTCGTCGATGAAGGCCACCGCCTGGCCTGCCCTGCTGGTCGCCGCCGCGCTGCTGGCGGTGACCGAGGGCAAGCGCGCGGTCCGCAACTTCACCCTGACCGCGATCGGCGTGATGATCGTCTGCATCGGGCCGTTCATCTTCCGCCACCCGCGGGCGCTGGTGACGAACACGATCCTGTTCCCGCTCGGGCTGGCCGGCGTCAGGTCGCAGGCGTCGAGCCCGCTGCCCGGCCACATCATCGCGACGATCTGGCCGGACGCCGGGCACACGGCGGTCGTGGTGCTGCTCGCACTGGCCGGCCTGGCCGTCGCGGTGTCCCTGGTGATCCGCCCGCCGCGGACGGTGCCGCGCGCGGTCGCGCTGCTCGCCGGGGCGATGACGCTGATGTTCGTGCTCGCGCCGTCGACCAGGTTCGGCTACTTCATCTACCCGGCCGCGCTGGCCATCTGGGTGCTCGCCGCCCGGGCCGGGCGGCAGGCGGACGAGAACCTGCTAGGCGAGGTCCCGGTGCGCTTCCTGCCAGCTCGAGTACCAGAGACCCCACCAGCCCCGTGACGCCGCCAGCGGCAGGACAAAGCTGACAGTCTGCGCGTAATAGTCCTTCTGCTTCGGCAGCGCGAGGTTCCGCAGCGTCTGCACGTTGGATCCCCGGTCGGCCAGCTTGACCAGGATGGCGTCCTCCGGCGCGTCCGCCAGGCCCCGCAGGTAGGCCTCCTTGGCGGCCTTCTTCTCGGCGGCGTCCCAGTCGGTACCGTCGGGAGGCTCCGGCTTGGTTACCCAGCCGACCAGCTCCGCGACGTGGTCGCCGAAGGCGGCACGCACTTCGGCGATCGTGCACGGGGTGTCCTCCACCACGTCGTGCAGCACGGCGGCGCACAGGATGTCCTGGTCGGTGACCCCTGCCCCGCGCACCAGGAACTCGAGCGCCTCGAGCAGGTGCTCCGCGTAGGGCGCGCCGGTTGGCCGCCGCTGGTCTCCGTGAAAGCGCAGCGCGAACGCCACCGCTCCCGCGACCGCGTCGCAGGTCGGCGCCGGCAGCAGGGCGCGCAGCGCAGGCTCGGCCGTGGGCCAGGACTGCCAGCTGGTGAAGAGTTCCACACCGCCAGTGAACCCCAAAAAAGGGGCACGCGGTCTGGTGTCTGGCAATCCCGCGCACGATCGATACAGTGGGCTGCGTGCGCCTACGGCTACCGAACGTGCTCGTGCGCGCCGGCGAGATCCACCCGACCGTTCGGGATGACAGAGAACGGCTAGCGCTCCGGTTGTGGTGGGTGCCCGGCTGGGTTTTCGCTGCCGTGACGATGGCGCCTGCGCTGCTCGCGGTGGCCTGGCTAGTGCCGGGGACCGGAATGCTGCTCGCGGGCCGGCTGCTGCCGGTCCCGATGGTCATCATGTTCGTACCGCTGGCGGTCGCGCTGTGCTATTTCGCGATGCGGCGGCTGCCCGTCAGCTGGCCGCGGGCGGGCGACGCTGACCGAGCCGGCGACGCTGACCGCGTCGGCGGGGCCGTCGGGGACAGCGCGGCCGTCGGGAGCTCCACCGCGGAGATGGATGCCGCCAGGCAGCGGGACGTGCCGGCCACCGCCCTGCTCGCCGCCGTCGCGATCGCCGCCGGGTTCGGTGTATGGGAGGGCGTCTACGCGTCCCAGCAGGTCTTCGTCGCCAGCGACCCGGGTGTCTACCTTCAGTACGGACTGTGGATCGCCGGGCACGGGACCGTGCACATTCCGGCGTCGCCAGACGCGTTCGGCAGCGCTCAGGGACTGGACTTCGCGACGACCGGGTTCATCGTCAGCGGCAGCTCGATCACGCCCGCCTACCTGCCCGGGTTTCCCCTGGTGCTGGCCGCGGGCAGCTGGATCGGCGGTCTCGGCGGCGCCCTGCTGATGCCCGCCGTCCTCGGCGGCTGCGCCGTGCTGTCCTTCGGCGGACTGGTGGGGCGGCTCTGCGGCGCCTGGTGGGCCGTCGCGGCGGAGCTGGTGCTGGCACTCTGCCTGCCCGAGGTCTACGCAGCGCGGACCCCGTTCAGCGAGCCGCTGGTCCAGCTGCTGCTGTTCGGCGGGCTGTGCCTGTTCGTCGATTCGCTGGTGGTGCGGCGCCGCGGCTTTGACGCCCCTGGCTTCGGCGGCCCCGGCTTCGGCTTGGGATCGGGCGACGGGCTGGCGCTGGCGGGCCTTGGCGGGCTCGCGCTCGGCCTGACCGTGCTCGCCTCCATCGGCTCGCTCGGCACCCTGCTGCCCGCGTTCCCCGTTCTCGGGCTGCTGTTCGCGGCGCGGCGGCGGCAGGCGGGGCCGTTCGGTCTCGGACTGATCCTCGGCATCGCGACCGGACTGCTGGCGGGGCTGGTGCTCGCGCGTCCCTACCTGTCCACCGTCTCGGCCCAGCTGCACCTGATCGGGCTGTGCGCGGCCGGCTTCGGTGTGGCGACGGCGCTGGTGGCGCCGCTGGCATTCCCCGGCGCGCGGTCGTGGGTACGGCGGACCTGCGCCGCCCAGCCGCGGTTCAAGTGGTTCGGGGGAGAGCAGGTGGTGCTGCCCTCGCTCGGCGTTCTGCTCGCCGGGCTCGCCCTCGTGCTCCCGGTGGTCGTGCTCGCCGCCCTGGCGGTCCGTCCGTACCTGCAGACCGCTCGCGGTCAGACCAGCCCGGCGGTGATCAGGCAGGTCGAGACGCTGCAGCGACTTGAGAAACTGCCGGTGGACGGGCTGCGGCAGTACTACGAGTCGAGCCTCTACTGGGTGTTCTGGTACCTCGGAGTGCCGGCGGTCCTCCTCGCCTGCGCCGGGGCCGCGGTGCTCGGCCGGCGGGGGGTCCGGGCGGTGCTGCGGGCGCGCCCTTCTCCGGCCACGACGGGCGGCCCAGCCGTCGACCCGGCCGCCGAATCTGCGCGTGAAGTGGTGACGCTATGGCTGCTGCCGTTCCTCATCATTGTCTGGTCGGTGCTGACCGTGCTGTGGGATCCCGCCGTGGTGCCCTGGCAGCCGCTCGCGTCGCACCGCCTGGTGCCCGTCGTGCTGCCCGGCCTGCTACTGCTCGCGGTCTGGGTGTCGTCCCGGCTGACCTCGCACGCCTCGCTGCTCGGCGCCTCGCGCATCGCCGTCGCGCTGGTCGCGTCCTGCTGCGTGCTCGCCCTGGCGATACCGCCGCTGGTCACCTCCGTCAACCCGGCCCTGGCGGCCAAGCCGTCGACCGGCCGCTACTCGTCGGACCTGGCCAAGTTCATCAGCCGGGTGCAGCTGCGCGGCATCGGCACGCACGCCAGCTACGGCGGCTCAATTGATGCCGCGTCGTTCCTGTGCGCCGCCATCGGGCGGTCAGCCAGCGTCGTGTTCGTCAACGAGGCGACGGCCCAGGCATACGCGCCGGTTGTGCGCGACCAGTGCGGCCAGCCCGTCGCGGCCCTGGTTCCCGCCGCCTCATCGGCCGCACAGCTGAAGGCGGCGGTCACCGCGATCCAGCACACCGGACGGCACCCGGTCCTGCTCGGCCCCACCAGCGCCTCGGTGACCCTGCCCGGAACTCCGCCCCGGCAAATTGTTGGACTGGCCACAGCAGGCGACGCCGAGGAGCTGACCGGGCCGCCTGGGGGAAACTGGCCGGTCAGCTACACACTCTGGCTCGCCGCACCGTCCGCGGCCGGAGGCTAGGACCGGCTACGATCCCGCCTCGCCAACACCCCAACCCGGCGCGCCGCGAACCGATTTGCTTCTGCCGCCGGGAGTTCATAGAGTAAAGACATCACCGCGGGGTGGAGCAGTTCGGTAGCTCGCTGGGCTCATAACCCAGAGGTCGTAGGTTCAAATCCTACCCCCGCTACCA
>DASYAD010000201.1:0-5098 GCA_036501515.1 Trebonia sp.
CGCGGCTACCATGCGGAGCAGGCAGGAACGCCGAAACCTGCCGGATCCCCGCTGTGAGGAGAGCGACGACATGTTCGAGAGGTTTACCGACCGGGCGCGGCGGGTTGTTGTCCTGGCGCAAGAAGAAGCCAGGATGCTGAATCACAACTACATTGGCACGGAGCACATCCTGCTCGGCCTCATTCACGAGGGCGAGGGTGTTGCGGCCAAGGCGCTCGAGTCGCTCGGGATCAGCCTCGAGGCGGTGCGGCAGCAGGTCGAGGAAATCATCGGCCAGGGCCAGCAGGCGCCGTCCGGGCACATCCCGTTCACCCCCCGTGCGAAGAAGGTGCTTGAGCTGTCGCTGCGCGAAGCGCTGCAGCTCGGCCACAACTACATCGGGACCGAGCACATCCTGCTCGGCTTGATCCGTGAGGGCGACGGTGTCGCCGCCCAGGTCCTGGTCAAGCTAGGCGCGGACCTCAACCGGGTCCGCCAGCAGGTCATTCAGTTGCTGCACGGTTACCAGGGCAAGGAGCCGACGTCGGCCGCCGCTGGCTCGACTGAGGCGGCGCCATCGACGTCGCTGGTGCTCGACCAGTTCGGCCGCAATCTCACCCAGGGCGCCCGCGAGGGCAAGCTCGACCCGGTGATCGGCCGTGAGAAAGAGATCGAGCGGGTCATGCAGGTGCTGTCGCGGCGCACCAAGAACAACCCGGTCCTGGTCGGCGCCCCCGGCGTCGGCAAGACCGCGGTGGTCGAGGGCCTCGCGCAGAAGATCGTCAAGGGCGAGGTGCCCGAGACGATCAAGGACAAGCAGCTGTACACGCTCGACCTCGGCGCGCTGGTGGCGGGCTCGCGGTACCGCGGTGACTTCGAGGAGCGCCTTAAGAAGGTGCTCAAGGAGATCCGCACCCGCGGCGACATCATCCTGTTCATCGACGAGATCCACACGCTGGTCGGTGCGGGCGCGGCCGAGGGCGCGATCGACGCGGCCTCCATCCTGAAGCCGATGCTGGCCAGGGGCGAGCTGCAGACGATCGGTGCCACGACCCTCGACGAGTACCGCAAGTACCTGGAGAAGGACGCCGCGCTTGAGCGCCGCTTCCAGCCCATCCAGGTCGCGGAGCCGACGATCGCGCACACCATCGAGATCCTGAAGGGTCTGCGCGACCGCTACGAGGCGCACCACCGGGTGTCTATCACCGACGGCGCCCTGGTGGCCGCCGCCCAGCTCGCCGACCGCTACATCAGCGACCGGTTCCTGCCCGACAAGGCGATCGACCTGATCGACGAGGCCGGGTCGAGGATGCGGATCCGCCGCATGACGGCGCCGCCGGACCTGCGCGACTACGACGAGAAGATCGCCCAGGTGCGCAAGGAGAAGGAGTCGGCCATCGACTCCCAGGACTTCGAGAAGGCGGCTGCCCTCAGGGACACTGAGAAGCAGCTGCTGGCGAAGAAGGCCACCAGGGAGAAGGAGTGGAAGGCCGGCGACATGGACGTGGTCGCTGAGGTCAACGAGGAGCTCATCGCCGAGGTCCTCGCCACCGCGACCGGCATCCCCGTCTTCAAGCTCACCGAGGAAGAGTCGCAGCGGCTGCTCCGCATGGAGGACGAGCTGCACAAGCGGGTCATCGGGCAGAACGACGCGATCAAGGCCCTGTCCCAGGCCATCAGGCGCACCCGCGCCGGCCTGAAGGACCCCAAGCGTCCCGGCGGCTCGTTCATCTTCGCCGGCCCGTCAGGTGTCGGTAAGACCGAGCTGTCCAAGACGCTGGCGGAGTTCCTGTTCGGCGACGAGGACTCGCTGATCCAGCTCGACATGTCCGAGTACATGGAGAAGCACACGGTCTCCCGGCTGTTCGGCTCCCCGCCCGGCTACGTCGGCTACGAGGAGGGCGGCCAGCTCACCGAGAAGGTCCGCCGCAAGCCGTTCTCCGTGGTCCTGTTCGACGAGATCGAGAAGGCCCACCCGGACATCTTCAACTCGCTGCTGCAGATTCTTGAGGACGGGCGCCTCACCGACGCCCAGGGCCGCGTGGTCGACTTCAAGAACACCGTGATCATCATGACCACGAACCTGGGGACGCGTGACATCTCCAAGGGCGTGTCTGTGGGCTTCGCCCGGCAGGGCGAGGCCCGCGGGTCGTACGACCGGATGAAGGCGAAGGTCGGCGAGGAGCTCAAGCAGCACTTCCGGCCTGAGTTCCTGAACCGCGTCGACGACATCATCGTGTTCCACCAGCTCGCCGAGGAGGAGATCTTCGAGATCGTCGACCTGATGATCGCCAAGGTCGACGACCGGCTGCGGGACCGGGACATGGCCATCGAGATCAAGCCGGCGGCCAAGAAGCTGCTCTCCGAGCGCGGGTACGACCCGGTCCTCGGCGCGCGGCCGCTGCGCCGGACGATCCAGCGGGAGATCGAGGACATGCTGTCCGAGAAGATCCTGTTCGGTGAGCTCCGGCCGGGGACGATCGTCACCCTCGACACCGAGGGCACGGGCGAAGAGGCCAAGTTCACCTTCGAAGGCCGGCCCAAGCCGGATTCGGTGCCCGAGGAAGCGGCGCTCGTCGCCGCCTCGGCCAGCGAGTCGGTGACCCCGGCGCCGGCCAGCGCCCCGTCAAGCGAGGGCCCTGGCACCGCCCAGGCACTCGGCTAACGGCACCACGGTTACGCGAAGCGGCCCGGGAACGTCACGTTCCCGGGCCGCTTCGTTTTGCGTCAGGCGGGCAACGCGAAGCGCCCGTCGGGCAACGGGTCGACCAGGCCGTCCGCCACCAGCCCGTCAAGCGCCCGTGCGCGCTGCACCGCCTCCGGCCAGGCCGCGTCTAGGCGGGCCTGGGTAACCGGCTCAGCGGAGTCCCTGAGGACCGCCAGGAGGCGGCCACGGCACTGCCTGTCGGTCCCCTCGTAGGTCTGGCCCACCGGGCGGACGGTGGCAGCGGGGCGGCCCGCGGCGAGCCAGGCGCAGTGCGCCGCGACAGGGCAGTCCTCGCACCGCGGCGCGGCGGCCGTGCAGATGAGCGCGCCGAGCTCCATGACCGCGACCGACCAGCGGGCGGCGACGGCGGCGTCCTGCGGCAGCAGCGACTCCGCGAGCCGGTACTCCGCCACCGAGGGCTGGGGGCCGGGAAACTCCTGCCCCGCCTCGACCCGGGCGAGCACCCGGCGGACGTTGGTGTCGAGGACGGCGTGCCTGCGGGCGAAGGCGAAGACCGACACCGCGGCGGCGGTGTACGCGCCGATGCCCGGCAGCGCCAGCAGTTCGTCTCTGTCCGCCGGCAGCTGGCCCCCGTGCTTCTGGGTGACGATCACGGCCGTCTCGTGCAGCCGCAGCGCCCGCCTGGGGTAGCCGAGCCGCCCCCACTGGCGCACGGCCTCGCCCGCCGGGCTCGCCGCGAGTGCCGCGGGCGTCGGCCACCGGGTCAGCCACGCCTGGTACGCGGGCAGCACCCGGCTGACCGGCGTCTGCTGCAGCATGATCTCGCTGACGAGCACCGCCCACGGCGACGCGTCTGGCGCCCGCCAGGGGAGGTCGCGCGCGGTTACCGCGTACCAGCCGAGCACTTGGTCGGCGTATGGCGAGGACATGACGAGCATTATGCGCGATCCCTGACATTGGCCGGGCAGGTTCGGCGCGGCTACCGGGCACTCCGGGTAACGAGTTGCATACTTTCCGTATGATCAGGGATGCGGAGCATGATGAAATGGGGTACGGCGAAGACGGCTACGGTGCACCGGATGAAGAAACGTGGGATCCCGGTGACTCCCGTGCTTACTGGCGACGCCGGTTCTTCATCCTCTGCGGCGGGGTCGTGGCGCTCGGGGTGTGCGCCTGGCTGTTCCCCGGCGCCCATCACTCGCAAGCCCGCCCGTCCGCGGCCGTAAGCGCGTCGATGGCCGCGCTCACCGGCCGGCAGTCGCTCCCGCCCGCCGCGACCGGGAGCGCGTGGGCGCCGCCGAGCCCGACCCCGACACCGACACCGAGCGCGTCGCCTGCGAAGCTCGCGGCCGCCGCGAAGAAGGCGAAGCAGAAGGTCGGCCTGGCCTATCATCGGCAGACGTCGGCGCCGGCGGGCGCGGCGGCCGGCGGGGCGGCCTGCGCACCGTCCAGCATCGTGCTCAGCCTGTTCACCGGCCAGTCGAGCTACAGCCCGGGCGACCGGCCCTCGTTCAGCGTCTACGCCGTCTCGACGTCGGGTTCTCCCTGCACGATGGCTTACGGCGCCGGCTCGGTGCAGGTGGTCGTGACCAGGCGCGGCCAGGTGGTGTGGGACTCGGCGGCATGCAAGCCCGCGCCCGCGAAGCCGGTGCGGTTCACCCTCGGCGTGCCGCAGGAGCTGACGCTGACCTGGAACCGGAAGGCCGCCGGGCCCGCCGGCTGTGCGGGGTCGCTCCCGTCCGGCACCACCGGCACCTTCCAGGCGGTCGCGCTGCGGGGCAAGCAGTCGAGTCCGGTCGCCACCTTCAAGATCAGCTGAGCGCGGACGCGTCCAGCTGAGCGCGGGGGCGTTCAGCCGGGCACGGGCAGGCTCAGCTAGCCGCGGAAGGCCGCTTTCAGCGCGTCGCGCACGTCCTCGACCTCGGTGACCTCCATGGCCGAGCCCGAGGAGGTACCGCTCGACGAGCCGGCCGGGACGATGGCCTGGCGGAAACCCATCCGCTCGGCCTCGGCTATCCGCCGCGGTACGCCCGCGACGTTGCGGACCTCGCCAGCGAGGCCGACTTCGCCGACCACGATCACGCCCTGGGGGAGTGACAGGTTGGCCACCGAGCTGGCAATGGCCAGGGCCACCGCCAGGTCGACTGACGGCTCGGTGAGCCGGACGCCGCCCACGGTGGCGGCGTACACGTCCGACTTGCCCACCTTGACGTCTGCCCGCCGCTGCAGCACCGCCAGCACCATGCCGATCCTGGAGGCGTCGAGGCCGGATGTCACCCGGCGCGGCACCTCGAGCACCGACTGGCCGACCAGCGCCTGAACTTCGGCCAGGAGCGGCCTACGGCCCTCCAGGGTGACGGTGACGCAGGTCCCCGGCACCGGCTCACGGTGCCTGGACAGGAACAGGCCGCTCGGGTCAGCCAGGCCGATCAGGCCGTACTCGCCGAGGTC
>DASYAD010000202.1:0-12824 GCA_036501515.1 Trebonia sp.
CTGCCTTGGATGAACGAAGACGGCACGGTGGCCGATGAGCCGGTCACTGTGCGACTGCTGTTCGTCTGGCACGGCGACGACCCGCGCACGCACGGGAAGGCCATATCAGCGTCGTCATACAGCCACGGCGTCTGGCTACCGGCGCTGTCGAACGCCGGCATCGGCCCGGCCCCGTGGAAGGACGACAAGAAGATCACGCGCTACTCAAGCGCGGGGAAGGACAACGGCCAGCACGCTCTACGGCACTTCTTTTCGACCGCATTGCAAGACGCCGGAGTGCCCCCCGTTGGGGTCATGGAGTTCATGGGCCACAGCCGCAAGGGACTACCGGTGACGTTCCGCGTGTACGGCCACGTCACCGATGACACCTTCGCGCAGGCCCGGACCGCGATCGACCGATCGCTGTTCAAGCTGCGCCCGGTGGCGTCCGCCGGAACTGTGACGGAACTGAGGGCCGCGCAGTGACCGCCGAAAAGACGTCGGTACAGGTCAACGGATTGCGTGGCGGCCGTGCCCTCAGTTCACAGTATTCTTGGTCAGCGGCACTGCGACGAGCCCTAAATGGAGATCCGGAGGGCCGGCCGTAGCCGCGAC
Organism: Trebonia sp.; assembly: GCA_036501515.1. Classification (GTDB taxonomy): domain Bacteria; phylum Actinomycetota; class Actinomycetes; order Streptosporangiales; family Streptosporangiaceae; genus Trebonia. The sequence continues at coordinate 595 of DASYAD010000202.1, forward strand.
CCTCCCTGGAGCGAGAATTGGCAGTCGTGAGCACGATCAGGAACCGCGCGAAAGAACCAGACCAGGTCTGCGCGGACGCCGTCGACGTCGCCAGGCGGGCGCTGGCCGACGATCCCGGCATGATGCCGGACTCGGTCGGCGAGCACCTGTCCGTCGAGGCCGCCGGCGACCGCGTCGTCACCCATTACTTCGACTGCACCGATCCGGCCTACGAAGGCTGGCGCTGGGCGGTCACGGTGACCCGCGCGCCGCGGTCCAAGCTGGTCACCGTCGACGAAAGCGTCCTGCTACCCGGCCCTGAGGCGCTGCTCGCCCCCGCCTGGGTCCCCTGGCACGACCGGCTGCGCCCGGGCGACGTGGGGATCGGCGACCTGCTGCCGGCCAGCCCGGACGACGAGCGCCTGGTTCCGTTCGCCGTGCTCGACGGCGACGAGGCGGTCACCGACTGGTTCATCGCGCGAACCGACACCGAGAACGCCGACGCCGGGCCCGCCGAGGCGTCCGAGCTGCCGTCACCAGGCCGCTCGCGGGTGCTTTCCGCGTTCGGACGCGACGACACCGCCGAGCGCTGGTACGAGAGCGACCACGGGCCGAGCAGCCCGCTGTCCAACGCGGCGCCCGCCCACTGTCTCAGCTGCGGGTTCTTCGTGCCGCTTACCGGCAGCCTCGGCCGGGTATTCGGCGCCTGCGGCAACGCCTTCGCGCCGGACGACGGCCGGGTAGTCTCGGCCGACCACGGGTGCGGCGCGCACTCAGAGGCCATGCTCACGGGGTCGACCGCGCAGGCGACCGCCCCGGTGATCGACGAGTTCGGCTACGACCTGGTCGACTTGCCAGGCGTCTCGGTTGAGGAGACGGTCTTCGAGCCGCTGGCCCGCGACTCGTACCCAGAAGAAGTCTGAGACTCACGCGCCGCCGCCATCCTGGCCCTGCGGCGCTTGAGGAACGGCACGTACCAGAGTCCGAACAGGCCCATCGCCACCCCGGCGACGCAGGTCCACACCCACCAGAACGCGTCGTCAGGCAGCGCGCTGCGCACTGAAAGCAGCACCACGAGCGCGACCAGCCAGCCGAGCGTCACGGCCGCCGTCACCTGGAAGTCGTCCGCTTCCCTGGGCGGTGGGGCGGGCCGGCGTTCCCGGGGACTGTCCTGCCGACTCTGGCTCACCCCCTAAGGCTAGTGTCTTTCCAGGCAGAGTCGGCCCCGGCGTCCGGTCCTGCGGCACCGCGGGTTCAGATCCCGCATGATTACTCCGAGCCCGCGCTGCTTATAAGTCGTGCTCCGGCATGGTGTACTTGGTGGATGCCTGAGGCTGGTATGCAAGCATCGCCCGACATGCAGACGGAAGCGGGCCTGGCGACCGCGATGCGGATCTCCGTCAGCAGGCTGGCGCGGCGCCTGCGGGTGGAGCGGCTTGGACTGGGCGGCACCGAGACCATGCTGTCTGATATCCAGCTGGCCGCGCTGGCCGCGCTCGACCGTCACCACTCGATGACACCGGGCGAGCTGGCCGAGCACGAGAAGGTTCAGCCGCCGTCCATGACACGGGTCATCGCCGTGCTCGAGGAACGCGGCCTCGTCCTGCGGGCGCCGCACGCGACCGACCGCAGGCAGGTGGTGCTCACGGTGACCGCGGAGGGCAAGCACCTGGTGCAGCTGGTCCGCCGCCGCCGCGAGGCCTGGCTCGCCCAGCGCCTGCAGGAACTCACCCCCGAGGACCGCCAGATCCTCCGCGCCGCCGCACCGATCCTCGAAAAGATCAGCCAGTCATAAGTCTCAGGTCCTAGGCCTTGAGCTTGAAAGCGTCGAGTGTCTCGTAGCGCGGCTGCTGCCCGCTGAGGTTGCTGCGGATGAGATGAATCTCCTGCGCCGTCCAGGCCGGCCCCCGGTACCCGGCCAGCTCGCCGGTGATCGCGGTCACGTCCGCGGGCGCCCGGCAGCGGGCGATGGTCACGTGCGGCCGGTAGCGCCGGCCCTCGTCAGGCGGCGGCGCCCCGGCCCGGCGCGCGCCCGCGCCCACCGACATCGCCAGGTCGCCGAGTCCCTTCTTGTCGCCCGCCAGCCCGCACCACAGGACGTTCGCCCTGGCCGGACCGGGGAAGGCGCCCGCTCCCGCCAGGCTGAGGCCGAGGGCCGGGTGCCGCCCCGCCGCCCGCTCGAGCCGCGGCAGCAGCCTGGTCAGGCTCTCCTCGCTCACCTCACCGAGAAATGCCAGCGTGACGTGCCACAGCTCACGGCTCGTCCAGCGCAGGTCGGCCCGCGCCGGCCGGAACGGCGCGTACGAAGTGTCCAGGTCGTCGAGGGCCGCCGCCGACGGCACGAGGCCGACAAAGAGTCTCATCGGTCACCCCCTCATCCGCGTACGCTGAACGGATGAAGAAGGTCCCCGGCTGGCTGCTGCCGACCGTACTCGGGCTGCTGGTCCTCGTGGTCCTGATCGGCGCGCTCGCGCACTAAGTCGAGCCGCTCGGCCACGTAGTCGACGCACGCGGTGAGCGCGGCGACGTCCTCGGGGTCGACGGCGGGGAACAGGCCGATCCGCAGCTGGTTGCGGCCGAGTTTCCGGTAGGACTCGGTGTCCACGATCCCGTTCTCGCGCAGCACGGCGGCGACCGTGTCGGCGTGCACCGCGTCGGCGAAGTCGATCGTGCCCACCACCGGCGACCGCATCGCGGTATCGGTCACGAACGGCGTCGCGTACTGCGATCTCTCCGCCCATGAGTAAAGAATTTCCGCAGAACGGGAGCAGCGTGACCGTGTCCACGCAAGCCCGCCTTGCGCGAGGAACCAGTCGATCTGGGCGGCGATAAGCACCAGCGTCCCGACCGCGGGCGTGTTCAGCGTCTGGTCCTTGACCGAGTTGTCGACGGCGGCCTTCAGCGACAGGAACTCGGGGATGTAGCGGCCGCTGGCGGCGATCTCGTCGATTCGCGCCAGTGCCGCGGGCGACAGCAGCGCCAGCCACAGGCCGCCGTCGGCGCCGAACACCTTCTGCGGCGCGAAGTAGTACGCGTCGAATTCAGCCGGGTCGACCGGCAGCGCCCCGGCCGCGCTGGTCGCGTCGACCAGCACCAGGGACCCGTCGTCGGCGCCGGCCGGGCGGCGGATTTCCATGCACACGCCGGTGGACGTCTCGTTGTGGGTGAGCGCGTAGGCGTCCACCCCGGCTTCTGCCCTGGGGAGCGGGTGCGTGCCGGGCGCCGACTGGATGACCGACGGCTCCTTCAGCCACGGTGCGCGGGCGGTGACTGCCGCGAACTTCGAGGAGAACTCGCCGAACGACAGGTGCTGCGACCGTTCCTGAATCAGCCCGAAGGCCGCCGCGTCCCAGAAAGCAGTGGTGCCTCCGTTGCCGAGTGCCACCACGCTCCCGTTCTGGAGGCTGAAGAGCTCAGTCAGCCCCTCACGGATGCGCCGCACGAGCTGCCGCACCGGCGCCTGCCTGTGCGATGTGCCTAGTTCTGCCGCCGCCGCGAGAGCGGCGGCCTGCTCGGCGCGGACCTTGGTCGGGCCGCTGCCGAACCGGCCGTCTTTCGGCTTGAGGTTGTCGGGGATGACGATGCTGGTCACGGGTTCAGCCTAAGACTCCGCGTACGCACCGCGCACGTCAGTTACGGGGCGCGGACCCGGGCCTACATAGCGGGCAGAAGGCCGGATCAGCCGGCCGGTCAGTTTCTGCTCCAGGATGTGCGCCGCCCAGCCCGCCGTCCGCGCGCAGGTGAACATGGCCGGCGTGATCTCGGCGGGCACCTGCGCGAAGTCGAGCACGATGGCCGCCCAGAACTCGACGTTGGTCTCGAGTACCCGGTCGGGACGGCGCGCGCGCAGCTCGGACAGCGCGGCGTTTTCGAGCGCCAGCGCGACCTCGTACCTGGGCGCGCCGAGCTCCTTCGCGGTGCGCCGCAGCACCCGGGCCCGCGGGTCCTCCGCGCGGTACACGCGGTGACCGAAGCCCATGAGCCGGCCGCCGCCGTCCAGGACGGACTTCACGTAGCCTTCGGCGTCGCCCGAGCGCTCGACTTCCTCGAGCATGTAAAGCACCCGGGCGGGCGCGCCCCCGTGCAGCGGCCCTGACAGCGCGCCGACCGCGCCTGACAGCGCCGCCGCCACGTCGGCGCCCGTGGAGGCGATGACCCGGGCGGTGAAGGTGGAGGCGTTCATGCCGTGCTCCGCCGCGCTGACCCAGTAGGCGTCGAGCGCCCGCACGTGCCGGGGGTCGGGCTCGCCGCGCCAGCGGGTGAGGAACGCCTCGGCCGTGGTTTTCGCGTTGTCGACGAGCTTGCCGGGCACCTCCGGCTGGCCGGTGCCGCGGGCGGACCTGGCGATGATGTCGATCAGCTGCGCGCAGGCCCGGCCGACGTCTGCCCTGGCTTCCTCGGCGGAGATGTCGAGCAGCGGGCGCAGGCCCCAGCGGGCGCCGAGCGCGGCGACGCCGCCCTGCGCGTCGACCCGGACGTCGCCGCTGCGAAACGTGAGGTCAGCGGGCTCGGCCGCGGGCAGGCCGGGCGCGAACGCGTTGTCGACGAGCAGTCCCCAGACATGACCGAAGGACACGTGGCCGACGAGCTCCTCGATGTTGACGCCCCGGTAGCGGAGTGAGCCGCCTTCCTTATCGGGCTCGGCGATCTCCGTCTCGAAGGCGACGACGCCCTCAAGTCCGGGCTTGAAATCGTTCATCGGTAAGTCACTGCTCCTTATTTGGTAAGGATTTTCATTGAAACCCGCTGTCCGGGGCCCGGATAGCCTGGTGCCGCGGGAAGATTCGCGATTATTCGCGCAGCAGGCAACTAGCGCACTTTGCCGCCTGGCCGGGCCGCCGCGCGGCCTAAGATCTAGGAATATGGACGCCGCGTTGACACCGGAGACGCTCGACAGCAACCCGATGAAGCAGTTCGGGAGCTGGTTCGAGGACGCCGTGGCGGCCGGGCTCCCCGAGCCGAACGCGATGGTGCTGACCACCCTCGGCGACGGGCCGCACGCCCGGACGGTGCTGCTTAAGGCACACGACGCCGACGGCTTCACCTTCTACACCAACCGCACCTCCCGTAAGGGCCGTGACCTCGCGGAAGATCCGCGGTGCTGCGCGGTGTTCCCCTGGTATCCCCTCGGCCGCCAGGTGACCGTGGAGGGCGCCGCGCGGCCGCTGACAGTGGCGGAAAGCGAGCCTTACTACCATTCGCGGCCCTGGCTGTCGCAGATCGGCGCCTGGGCGTCGCGGCAGTCCACCGTGCTGGGGTCGCGGTCCGAGCTCGACGACCGGGTGGCGGAGCTGTCCGCCCGCTGGCCGGAGGGCACCGAAGTGCCGATGCCCGACTTCTGGGGCGGGTACCTGATCGTGCCCGAGCGAGTCGAGTTCTGGCAGTCGAGGCAGAACCGCCTGCACGACCGCCTGAGCTACCGGCGACAAGGAGATGACTGGCTCATCGAGCGCTGGTCACCGTAAGGCATAGAAAGACCGTCGCCTTAGGTTTCTGATGGTGGTGACGCAAGCGCGTAGCATCACTGTCTGGAGGAAGGTTTCAATGACTGCCCATGGGCTTATCGACACCACGGAGATGTACCTCCGTACGGTGTTCGAACTTGAGGAGGAGGGGATCGCCCCGCTGCGGGCACGGATAGCTGAACGGCTCGCGCAATCCGGGCCGACGGTCAGCCAGACGGTCGCCAGAATGGAGCGGGACGGGCTCCTGCACGTCGCCGGAGACCGGCAGCTCGCGCTGACCGACGCCGGCCGTACGCTGGCCACCCGGGTGATGCGCAAGCACCGGCTGGCCGAGTGCCTGCTCGTCAGCGTGATCCAGATGCCGTGGGAAGAGGTGCACATCGAGGCCTGCCGCTGGGAGCACGTCATCTCAGAGGCGGTTGAGCGACGGCTGTTCGAGATGCTCGGCCACCCCGACCGGTGCCCGCACGGCAACATCATCCCCGGCCTTGACGAACTCGCCACCGACTCCGGCGAAACCGCCACGTCGAGCGATGCGACGATGATCGATGTTACGCGTGATAACAGTGAGTCTGTTCGGGTGACTGTTACGCGAATCACCGAGCAACTTCAAAGTGATCTGGACCTGATGCTTAAACTCAAGCGGGCCGGGATACAACCCGGACGCGAGGTGTTGCTCGGGTCGGTTGACGACGGAGTGCGGGTTTCCGGCGAAGACAGCGCAGGATCAATGGCGCCGGTCGATCTCCCGGCCGAGGTCGCCTCACACGTGTTCGTGTCCAAGGAGTAATCGGGAGAACTGTTCGGTGACCGGAGCGTGAGGATGACGCGCTGGAACGAGAGCCTGCCAGCAGAGTACGTGCTGAGCCAGGCCGAGATCGGCGTCATTGTCGCGGACCGGGCCGGCAACGTAGTGTTCTCAAACGAATACGTTGCCCGGATGCTGCGGCTTGACGGCTCGGCCGCCACCCTCATCGGAAAGCCCCTCAGCGGCCTCGGACTGCTCCCCGACAACGAGTCAGGCCGGGCCGAGGAAGTCACCCGTCAGGTGCTCAGCGGAGTGTCCTGGGAGGACACGTTCGCCGGCCATAGGACCGACGGGAGCTTCCTCTTCGTCAGGGAACTCGCGGTGCCGCTGCGCGGTCCCGCCACGGACGGCAGTGCTGCTGACGGCAGTGTTGCCGAGAGCCGGGGCGGCGAGATCGACGGCATCGTGATGCTCATCACCGAGGCCGGGCGCAGGGACGCGCAGCGCGAGCCCGACCGGCTGCGGCTGCTCGAGCGGATCGGTCAGCGCCTGGCAGGCTCGCTCGAACTCGACGCCACGCTGCGGGAAGTCGCGCAGATCCTCGTCCCCCGGTTCGGCGACCACTGCTTCATCGACTTGTTCAGCGGCGAGAAGCTGATCAGGCGGGCGGTCGCGCACGCCGCGGGCTGGGAACCGCCGGCCGGCACCTGGGCGCGGACCGGCGAGGCGATCCACTACCCGCCGGGCCACTTCGTGCAGCAGGCCATGTCGCGCCTTGAGACCATCGTGGTGCCCGACCTGCAGGCAGACTACTACCCCGCGCCGAGCGAGGAGTCGATGTCGGCCGCCGACCAGGCCGGCCTCACCTCAGTCCTCGCGTCACCCCTGTACGCGCGGGGCGAGCTGCTCGGCAGCATCTCGCTGGCGCTGTCACGGCTCACCGACCGGCCCGACCCGCACTACGACCTCTCCGACGGCGACCTGATCGGCGCGATCGCGTCCCGGGTCGCGGTCGCCATCGACAACGCGATGCTGTTCGAGGCCGAGCAGCGGACCGCGCTGGCCTTCCAGCAGTCCCTGCTGCCGCACTCGGTCCCCGAGCTCGACGGCCTCGAGGTCGCGTTCCGCTACGTGCCCGCCAAGCCGCTGGCGACCCAGGGGCAGGGCATCCAGACCCAGGTCGGCGGGGACTGGTACGACATCCTCCCGCTCGCCGCCGGACGGGTCGGCCTGGTCATCGGCGACGTGGAGGGCCGCGGCGCCCGCGCCGCGGCGACCATGGGCCAGCTCAGGGCCGCGCTGCGGGCCTACGCCCAGGACGAGAAGTCACCCGCCGACATCATGCGCAAGCTCGACGAGTGGGTCCGCTCCACCGCCCCGGTCGGCGCGGGCGGCGACCCGCCCACCGTCTCCTGCATCTACCTGATCTACGACGCCTGGTCGCGGGAGCTGACGTTCGCCAACGCCGGCCATGCCGCCCCGCTGATGGCACTTGACGGAACCGTCCGCCCGCTTGAGGTGCGGCACAAGGGCGTGCTGCTCGGCGTCCGCGGCCGCGGCATCAGGGGCCTGCCGACCTACCGCGAGCAGACCGTCACGCTGCCGCCAGGCGCCGCCCTGGTGCTCTACACCGACGGGCTCACCGACCGGCGGACGCGGGCCGACGGCCACGGTCACTACACCGAGGCCGAAGCCGTGTCGATGCTGCGCGACTCGCTGCTGACGGCCGCGCCGTCGGCGGACGCGCTGGTGGCGGCGGCGGAGAACGCGGTGCCAGGCGACATCGACGACGACATGGCGATCCTGGTGTTCCGGTCATCGCCCGACGACCTCGCGTCGTTCGAGCGGTCCTTCCCGGCCGAGCCGATCATGGTCTCCGAGGCGCGCCGTCTCGCCACCGCCACCTTCAAATCCTGGGACATGCACCCCGACCAGGCCGACCTCGCCTTGCTGCTGGTGTCCGAGGTGGTGACCAACGCCGTGCTGCACGCCTCGGTGACCCCGAGCCCGGCCGGCCGCCGCTTCGACCTTGAACTCGACCCGCTGGCCGATACCCCGTCGTCGGGCGTGAACGTCGGCGCCCTCACCCCCGCCTCCGGCCTGTCCCTTGGCGCGCACTACTCCCCCGTGTACCGGCCGCGCGAGTTCACCCTGCGGCTGCGCCGCGGCGCGGAAACGGTGTGGGTGGAGGTGTTCGACCCTGACCTTCGGCTGCCCCGGCTGCGCACCGCCCGCGCCACCGACGAAGGCGGCCGCGGCCTCTACCTGGTCGAGCAGCTCGCCACCCGCTGGGGCTCGCGGCCGACCCCTGAGGGCAAAGCCGTCTGGTTCGAGATCCCGCTCGACAACAAGATCAACTGAGGGGTCTGGGGTCTCGCCGGCGGCGGGGCTCGACGGGCCGCTACGGACTGCTGGAGACCGCTGCGGGCCGCTGCGGACCGCTACGGACCGCTACGGACCGCTGGGCCTAGCCTGGGACGATGACGGACATCGTGTGGTGGGAGGTCGAGACACCCGCGCCTGAGCTCTTCCAGGACTTCTACGGTGCACTGCTTGGCTGGACGTTCGAGCCCGCGTTCGCGGACACCGAGGTCGGCGCCGATTACTGGCTCATCAAGTCGGCAGGTACGAGCCTCGGCGGTCTGCAGCGATCGGCGCCTGACAGCGCCCCGCCAAGCGCAGGCACCCGCCTGTACGTGTCCGTGGACGACCTGGAGGCGACGCTGCGGCAGGCGATCGAGCTTGGCGGCCAGATCGAGCGCGAGCGGACCGCGCTCGGCGGCGCGGACCGCTGGTTCGCGACCATCCGCGACCCGGGCGGCGTCTCCTTCGGCCTGTGGACACCGAACGACCGCTAGGGCTCCGGACGACCGCTGTTCTCCGACGGGACGCCGGCCGGGTGCCGCACCATGAAGACGTCGACGGCGTCCTCGCTCTCGAGCACGAAGCCGGTTCGCTCATACAAGGCCCGCGCCCGGCTTCCCCGCAAGACGTTCAGCCGGAACACGTGCTCGATCCCGTGCTCCTCAAGCTGCTGCCGAAGCACCAGCGAGCCGATCCCCCTGCCCTGGATGTCGGCCGCGAGGTAGAAATGCTCGATCCACAGGGAACCGGCGTCGGGGCGCACCGTGATCGAGCCGGCTTCCCGCCCGTCGACGAGCACGACCTTCGTGAGTGCGGGCTCGAAGGCCGAGCGGAACCGCTCGCGGACGCGGACCGGATCGAACCGTCCCAGACGTTCGAGGTCGGACCGCATCACGACCGCTCTCAGCTCCGCGATCCAGTGCGCGTCGAGTTCGACCGCCTGGCGAACGTCCCACTGCGGGCTCATGACTGACTACGCCGCCGGGCCGGTGGTCTTCAGCACCTCGATACGGACGATGACGCGGACGGCACCCGGCCGGTCCTCGCCCGGGTCCCTGCCGTCGTATTTCCAGGACAGCTGGGTGTCGAAGCTGCGCCCGACGTCCGGCGTCATCGAGACGACGCCGCGCACTTCCACGTAGTTCTCCGGATCGGCCGAATCGATCACGGTCATGCTCACCCGGGGGTCACGCACCATGTTGCGGTGCTTCACGCGCCCCTCCACGGTGGAAAACAGCAGGTCGTCACCGTCGCGCCCGGCCCACATGACTGAGCTCTGCGGGCTGCCGTCCGCGTTCACCGTGGCCAGCACGGCGTAATTTCGGCCGTCGACCAGCTGGGCCGCAGACTGACTCAACCGAATTCCCATGCCGCAACGCTAACAGGAGATCACACCGGTCCGCGCTGCCACAAAGGACTATCGACTTCGAAAAGATCTTGGAAGAATAGTTCTATACATGGCTTTCTCCGCCCTGGAATGTCGTACTGGCTAGCTAGAGTATTCGTATCGAGAGTTTTTCGGCTGCGCCATCCGAAGGGAGTGACGGCATGAGCGGACAGGAACACGGACGGGAACGCGGACAGGAACGCGGACAGGAACCTGGCCTCGCTTCGCCGCTGGTCTCCGAGGACGACTTCGACCTCGGGGCGCACCTGGACTGGGAGGCGGCCAGTGCGGCGTTCAGTCAGGACGGCGCGGTCGACGTGCTGTGCCCGGGTCCGGTGCTGGCCGCGTTCACCGCCCAGGCGGTCGCCGGGGCGGGCTCGCTGAGTGACGACGAGCTGACCGGCGCGCTGCAGGCAGCGCGCCGGATGGCGAACCACGCGGCCTACCAGCAGGTGATGGTGATCGCGGAGTTCGCCCGCCGCCGCCAGGGCGGGTTCGAGGCCGCGCGGCGCGCGGGCAGGCCGGCCGGCTGCCGGGACGGCGAGTTCCCCGGCGCGGAGCTGGCGCTCGAGCTGGTCACCACCGGGCCCGACGCGGGCACCCGCATCGATACGGCCGTCGACCTGGCCACCCGGCTGCCCCGCACCCTGGCCGGCATGGCCGCGGGCCTGATCGACCTGCCGCGGGCGACCGCGATCGCGTTCTACACCCGCAGCCTGGCCGATGGGGACGTGGCAGGGGCGGATGAGATCCTCGCCGCGGCCGCGCCGGGCAGGCGCTGCGACCAGCTGGCCCGCAAGGCCGCCGCGCTCGAGCTGAAGCTGGCCCCTGCGGCGGTCGCGGCGCGCAGGGAACTGGCCAGGCAGCTCGGCCAGCGGGTCGAGGCCCGCCGCGAGGAATCAGGGAACGCTTCCCTGTCCGGCCGCGAGCTCGATACCGCCGACGTCATCGCGTCCAAGGCCCACATCGACGCGATCGCCGCCAGACTGCGCGGCTCCGGCCTCATCGAGGGCACCCTCGACCGCCTGCGGGCGCTGGCCCTGATTGACCTCACCCAGGGCCGCGACCCCCTCAACCGCATCAAGCCCGTGCCCCCGGCAACTCCGGATCGCACGGGTGACCCGGAGAACCCGTCCCGGTGCGACGAGGACCACGGCGGGCCGGCCCCGGTTCCCGCGCTCATCAACCTTCTTGTCCCGGCCGGCACCCTCCTCGGCTGGGGCACCGCCCCCGCCCAGGCCGGCGGCTGGGGCCTGCTCGACGCCGCCGAGACCAGAACCCTCGTCCAGGCCGCCGCCAGGCACCCCAGGACCCGCTGGTGCATGACGATCACCGCCCCCGACGGCACCGCGATCGCCCACGGCTGCGCTTCCGGGCAGCGTCCCCGGCCCCCAGGTGATCTTCCGCATCAACAGGCCGACCGTCCCTCGCCCTCCGGCCGCCGCCGCCGGCCCCCAGGCGACCGCTCACGGCCCCCAAGCGCTGGTCTCTGGCCCCCTGGCGACAGCTCACGGCCCGCAGACGATGCGCCGCCAAATATCCGAAAACGCGGAGCCCCGCAAGCCGCGCAGCTACTCGACCTCCTGCGGCGGCTCAACATCACCCTCGAACCGGTCGCCAGGGACACCTGCGACCACGCCCACGCCGAGAACCGCTACGTCCCCAGCAGGAGACTCAAGCACCTGCTGCGCGCCCGCAACCAGACCTGCACCGCCCCCGCCTGCAACGCCCAGGCCGCCTACTGCGATATCGACCACACCGTCCCCTACCCCGACGGCCCCACCTGCGAATGCAACACCAACCCGAAATGCCGCCGCCACCACCGCATCAAGCAAGCCCCCGGCTGGACCGCCGCCCAGCCCGCACCAGACACCGCCACCTGGACCACCCCGTCCGGCCGCACGCACACCACGGCCCCCACGGTCTACGACGCCTAGCCAGGGTCCACGCGACACCTAACCAGGGTCTACGCGACACCTAGCCAAGGTCTACGACACCTAGCCAAGGTCTACGACACGTGGCCACCGTCCACGACACCTGCGCCACCGTCCACGACACCTGCGCCACCGTCCACGAGCCCTCTCCACTGCCTGTGACGGGTAGCGTGCTGGCGTGACAGCAGCCTCCTTGATCCTCGAAGCGTTCCAGGCCGAGTCAGGACGTCTGTCTGAGATCGCATCCCGGACCGATGACGTTGCCTTCGCCCGGCCGAGCCCTTGCACTCCGTGGACCATAGGCGAGTTGTTCTTCCACGTGCGGATGACAATGGCCCGGCTCAGCGACATGC
>DASYAD010000203.1:0-2658 GCA_036501515.1 Trebonia sp.
CATGTACTCCCTGCTCCAGTACGCGTCGGCACAGTCCTGGTTCCCGCAGTCCGGCGGCGTCTCGCTGCCCGGCGTCACCGACCTGCTCGCGTTCTTGATCATCATCGGCGTGCTGTTCTGGCGCGGGTCGCGCATTCCCGGTCGCGGCGAGATCGTCGAGCGGCGGCTGCCTGAGGTGCCCCGCCCGCGGCACCTGGTCCGCACCGGGCTGATCTGCGCGCTCGCTGGCGCGGTGCTGCTGATCGTGTTCCCGTTCGACTTCCGCGAGGCGCTGATCAATACGCTGATCGGCGCGCTGATGGCGCTGTCGCTCGTGGTGGTCACCGGCTTCGTCGGCCAGATCTCGGTCGTCCAGCTAGCGCTGGCCGGGGCGGCCGGATTCACGATCTCGCACATGGCCGTCAATTTCGGCATCACGTTCCCGGTCGCGGCGCTGGCGGGCATCGTGGTCGCGGTGGTGATCGGCCTGGTTACCGCGGTCTCCGCGGTCCGGGTCCGCGGCGTGAGCCTGGCCGTGGTCACGCTGGCCGGCGCCGTCGCCATCGAGAACTTCGGCTTCGTCAACAGCACCTGGGGCGGCGGCCTGGCCGGCTCGCCGGTACCCGAGCCGAAGTGGTTCGGGCTCGACCTCGGCCCGAACGGCCCGTACCGCGGCATCGACGGTAACCAGCCCAGCCCGGTCTTCGGCTGGGTCGTGCTGATCTGCTGCGTGCTGCTGTGCGTCGGGGTCGGGTACCTGCGCCGCGGCACGCTCGGGCAGCGGATGCTCGCGGTGCGTTCCAACGAGCGGGCGGCCGCCGCCGCGGCGATCAACCCGCGGACCGTGAAGCTGTACGCGTTCGGCATCGCCGCGTTCATCGCCGGCGTCGGCGGCGTGCTGTACGCGTACAACTTCGGCTCGGTGAGCGCTGACCGGTTCGACGCGGTGACCGCGCTTAGCCTGATCGCGTTCGCCTACGCGGGCGGCATCACGCTCATCTCCGGCGCGGTGTTCGCTGGCCTGCTGTCCGCCCAGGCGCTGATCCCGTACGCGCTCGACAAGTGGTTCGGGCTGAACGGGAACTGGTTCCTGCTGGTCGGCGGCGTGCTGCTGATCTTCACCCTGCAGCAGAACCCGGAGGGCGTGGCCGGCGACCTCTACCGGCGGTTGCACAAGCGATCCGTGGTCCGCGCGCCGGATACGGCCGCGGCGGTTCCCGCCCGCGGCGACCCCGCGCGCAGCGCGCAGGGAGCAGGGCGCGCGGAACCGGCCGAGCTCGCGGGCCGCCCCGCCGTGCTGAGCGTCACCGGTCTGTCCGTCGCGTTCGGCGGCGTGCACGCGCTGCGTGAGGTCACGGTGGAGGTGCGCGAGGGTGAGCTGGTCGGTCTTATCGGCCCGAACGGGGCGGGCAAAACCACGCTCATCGACGCCGTCTCCGGCTTCGTGAGGTGTACCGGCCAGGTGGAGCTGTCCGGCACCGACATCGGCGGACTGCCCGCCTACCAGCGCGCCTACCGCGGGCTGGGTCGCACCTGGCAAAGCACGGAGCTGTTCGACGACCTCGACGTGCGGGAGAACCTGACGGTAGCGGCCAGGAACGGATCGGGACCGAAGCCCGCTCAGGCGCTCGACCTGGTCGGCATGGGCTGGGCGGGCGAGGCCATGCCCGCCGATCTGTCCATGGGGCAGCGCAAGCTGGTCGGCGTCGCCCGCGCGCTCGCCGCCAGGCCCCGGCTGCTGTGCCTGGACGAGCCCGCCGCCGGCCTGGACACGCGGGAGAGCGCCGAACTCGGCGCCCGGCTGCGCGCGCTGGCCGATCAGGGCCAGTCGATGCTGCTGATCGAGCACGACATGGGCCTGGTGCTGGGCATCTGCGACCGCGTGATCGTACTCGAGTTCGGCCAGGTGATCGCCGAGGGCCTACCGGACGTCGTCCGCCGGGACCCGCGCGTCATCGCCGCCTACCTCGGCGACGACGGGGCCGTCATCACCAACCTCGTCGAGGAGCAAGCGGAGTGAGCGCTCACGCCTGGGACAGCCAGGGGTACCGCTCGGTGTCCTTGGCCGCGTAGTCCGGGTCCAGGTAGATAAAGCAGCGCTGGATCTTCCAGTCGCGGATCTCGAAGACGTCGCACCACCGGCCGGCCGCCCACTCGGGCACCCCGGCCCGCCAGGGGCCGTCCCGGTGCTCCCCGTGGCTGGTGCCCTCGCAGACGACCGTGTCGCCCGCGACCACCCAGTTGAAGTGGGAGTAGTGGTGCTGGATGGAGGTGATCGTGCCGCCGACATCGCCGAACAGCTTGCCGATCTCCTTCTTGCCGTTGGCCAGCCCCCACTTGGGGAAGTAGACCTGCGCGTCATCGGCGAACAGATCCAGGATGCTGCCGCCGGTCGAGGTGACGCCGCCGTTGTCGAAGGCCTTCAGGTACTCCAGCGCAACCGACCTGCGCTGCTCGTCAGTCATCGTCTGAGTGGTCAGTGCCATCGGGCCACCGTCCTCGCGAGTCGGAACAGCGCTACGTTCAGCACCCTAGCGAAGCCCGGGCGGAATCGGCAGTACTCCAGATACCCGACATTGTTGCCCGGGCGCGCGGCTGGCGAAGATCATGAGGGGACTGACGCCAAGGGAAAGGTGCGCGATGACCGAGCTGCCGGATTATGCCGACCTGCCGCCCGCC
>DASYAD010000204.1:0-7036 GCA_036501515.1 Trebonia sp.
GTGATGGGCGGCGAGCAGGCCGCCAGCGTGCTCGCCACCGTCCGCCGCGACCAGCTCGAGGCACGCGGCGACGAGTGGACCGCCGAGGACGAGGACGAGTTCAAGCGGCCGGTCCGCGAGCAGTACGAGCACCAGGGCAGCTCCTACTACTCAACCGCCCGGCTGTGGGACGACGGCATCATCGACCCGCTCGACACCAGGCGCGTCCTCGGGCTCGCGCTGTCCGCGGCGGCCAACGAGCCGCTTGACGATATCCGCTACGGCATCTTCCGGATGTGACCCGATGTTCGACACCGTTCTTATCGCCAACCGCGGCGAGATCGCGGTCAGGATCATCCGCACGCTGCGCGCGCTCGGCATCCGCAGCGTCGCTGTCTACAGCGACGCCGACGCCGGCGCGCGGCACGTCCACGAGGCGGACGAGGCCGTCCGCCTCGGGCCTGCCGCCGCCGCGGAAAGCTACCTGAACGCCGGCCGGGTCCTCGACGCGGCGGCCAGGGCCGGCGCCCAGGCCCTGCACCCCGGCTACGGCTTCCTGTCCGAGAACGCCGCCTTCGCCCAGGCCGCCGCCGACGCGGGGATCGTCTTCATCGGCCCGCCCGCCTCCGCCATCACGTCGATGGGCGACAAGATCAGGGCCAAGGAAACGGTCGCGGCGGCCGGCGTGCCAGTGGTGCCCGGGGCCGGCCGGGCCGGAATGTCCGACGCGGAAATCAGCGCCGCGCTCGCCGGGATCAGCTACCCGCTGCTGATCAAGCCGTCAGCCGGCGGCGGCGGCAAGGGCATGGTGCTGGTCCGCTCCCCCGGCGAGCTGCCCGACGCCCTGTCCGCGGCGCGGCGCACCGCCCGGTCCGCCTTCGGCGACGACACGCTGCTTGTCGAGCGGTTCGTCGAGCAGCCCAGGCACATCGAGATCCAGGTGCTCGCGGACACCCACGGGAACGTGATCCATCTCGGCGAGCGCGAGTGCAGCCTGCAGCGGCGGCACCAGAAGATCATCGAAGAGGCGCCGTCGCCGCTGCTCAGCGGCCAGTCCGGGGCCGCCCGCCGGGAGGCCATGGGGGCCGCGGCGGTGCAGGCCGCCCGCAGCGTCGGCTACGTCAGCACCGGCACAGTCGAGTTCATCGTCTCGGGCAAGAACCCGGACGACTTCTTCTTCATGGAGATGAATACCAGGCTTCAGGTCGAGCACCCGGTGACCGAGCTGGTCACCGGGCTTGACCTGGTGGAGTGGCAGCTGCGGGTGGCGGCGGGCGAGCCGCTGTCGTTCGCGCAGGACGACATCCGGCTGACTGGCCACGCCATGGAGGCGCGCGTCTACGCCGAGGACCCCGCCCGCGGCTTCCTGCCCACCGGCGGCACCGTCCTGGCGCTCCGCGAGCCCGCGGCACCCGTCAGGACCGACTCCGCGCTGGCCGTCGGGACGGTGGTCGGCAGCGAGTACGACCCCATGCTGGCCAAGGTGATCGCGCACGGCCCCGACCGCGCGGCCGCGCTGCGCCGCCTCGACGCGGCGCTCGCGGACACCGTGGTCCTCGGCGTCACGACGAACGTCTCCTACCTGCGGACGCTGCTTGCCGACCCCGAGGTGGCGGCCGGCCGCCTCGACACGGGGCTGGCCGAGCGGATCGAGTTCCCGGTACCGGGGTCGCCCGACGCGGGGCCGCCGGACGAAGTGCTCGCGGCCGCCGCGCTCGACCGGCTGCTCGCCCGCGAGCCTGGCGGCCCGGTGACGGACCCGTGGGACCTCCCCGACGGCTGGCGGGTCGCCGACCCCGCCTGGACCAGGCTGCGGGTCGGGTACGGCCCCGGCCAGGTGGCCGAGGTACGGGTGCGCGGGCTGGCCTCGGCGCCGTCCGGAACCCTGGTCGCCGTCGGCGACGGCGACCAGGTGCCCGCCCGCGCGACCGTGACGGCTTCGGCCACGGCAGGCACGACGGGCTCCGCGACCGCGGGCGGCACGCTGGCCGTCACCTACGACGGCCGGGTGCGCCGGTACGACTTCGCGCGGGCGCTGCCCGTGGTCGACAGCGACGGCGACGGCGTGCTGTGGCTGAGCCGCGACGGGCACACCTGGGCGCTGACCGCGCAGCGGGCGGTCAGCGGCCGCGCCGCCGCCGGGTCGGCGGCCGGCGGCGACGGCGTGGTGCGCGCGCCGATGCCGGGCACCGTGGTCAGCGTGCTGGCCGAGACCGGCCAGCAGGTGACGGCCGGGCAGCGGCTGGTCATCGTCGAAGCGATGAAGATGGAGCACACCGTCACCGCGCCGGCCGACGGCACGGTGACCGAGCTGGCCGTGAAACCCGGCCAGCAGGTCCGGATGGACGAGACCCTCGCCGTCATCAGCCCGCAAACCCCGGATAGCGGATCGTTAGGAGGCCCAGGATGCTCCCAACGATCGACCATCAGTCCGCAGACCACGGATGGTGGATAGTTTTCTACATCCCGATGTACAAAACTATCCACGATCTTCCAGCAGCCAGCTGATGGCGGGCATTCGGGCACACCCGGGTGTGCCCGAATGCCCACCGTCTTTCCGCAGAGAGGAGTTGAGCCCCGATGCTCAGCTACAAGCTTGACGAAGAGCACGAGGAGTTGCGCAAGAGCGTCGAGGAGTTCGCGCGCGACGCGGTGGCGCCGGTGATCGGCGGCCTGTACGAGCGCCACGAGTTCCCCTACGACATCGTGGCGCGGATGGGGCGGATGGGCCTGTTCGGCCTGCCGGTGTCCGAGGAGTACGGCGGCATGGGCGGGGACTACGTGGCCCTGTGCCTGGCCCTGGAGGAACTCGCCCGGGTCGACTCGTCGGTCGCGATCACGCTGGAGGCCGGCGTCGGGCTCGGCATCATGCCGATCTACCGCTTCGGCACCGAGGAGCAGAAGCGGCGGTGGCTGCCCGGGCTGTGCGCGGGCGAGCAGCTGGCCGCGTTCGGGCTGACCGAGCCGGACGGCGGCACCGATGTCGCCGGGGCGATGAAGACCCGGGCGCGCCTCGATACGGACACTGACGAGTGGGTGATCGACGGGACCAAGTCGTTCATCACCAACTCAGGCACCTCGATCACGGCCGTGGTGGGCGTGGCCGCGGTCACCGGGACCCGGGACAACGGCAAGCCGGAGATCTCCACGATCCTGGTGCCGTCGGGCACGCCTGGCTTTACCGTCGCCCCGGCCTACTCCAAGGTGGGCTGGTGCAGCTCGGACACGCACGAGCTGGCGTTCGACGGCTGCCGGGTGCCGGCCGCGAACCTGCTCGGCGAACGCGGCCGCGGCTATGCGCAGTTCCTGCGGACGCTGGACGAGGGGCGGATCGCGATCGCGGCGCTGTCCACCGGACTGGCTCAGGGATGTGTCGATGAGTCAGTCGCCTACGTTCGGGACAGGACTGCTTTCGGGGGTCCGATCGGACGGTTCCAGGCGCTGCAGTTCAAGATCGCCGACATGGAGGTCCGCACCCACAACGCGCGGCTGGCCTGGTATCACGCGGCGGCCAAGATGGCCGTGGGCGAGCCGTTCAAGAAGGAGGCGGCGATCGCCAAGCTCACCGCGTCCGACGCGGCGATGGACAACGCGCGGGACGCGACCCAGATCTTCGGCGGCAACGGCTTCATGAACGAGTACCCGGTCGGGCGGTTCTACCGGGACGCGAAGATCCTTGAGGTGGGCGAGGGCACGTCAGAGGTGCAGCGCATGCTGATCGCGCGGGAACTGGGGCTCGAGGGCTGAGCGCCCGCGGCCGGGCCCGGTGCGGGTCCGGCCGCGGGCGGCTGCCTCAGCAGCCGTCGTACTGGGACCAGTTGGACGCCCCGCCCGCGGCGATGGCGTTGTCGAACACCTGGTTCTGCTCGGCGACGCTGGCGTGACCGAAGTCGGCCGGGTTGCCGCCGTACGCCGCCCAGGTGGAGGCGCTGAACTGGTAGAGCCCGTAGTACCCGGCGGCGCTCATCACCTGCGCGTTGCCGCCTGACTCGCGGGCGATGACGCACGCCTGGAACGAGCTGCTGCTGCCAGTGCCGCTGCTGGCGCTCGTGCTGGTGCCTGAGCTGACCGACTGAGACGAGCTGGCCTGCGAACTCGACTGGGTGCTGACCGTGCTGGCGGCGGGCGCGGCCTGCGCGGGCACGCTGGGGATCTTGGCCGGCTTGGCCGGGACGGCGAGCGCCTGTCCTACCTGGAGCTGGCTGGGGTCCTTGACCGTGGCGGTGTTGGCCTTGTACAGAACGGGCCAGTAATCGGCTCCCGCGTACAGGTGCTCGGCGATCGACGCGAGCGTGTCGCCCGACCGCACCACGTACATGGCCGGCAGCGTGCGGTGGTGCTTGCCCGTGGGCTGGGTCGCGGTGACGTGATGCTTGCCCTTGGGCTGCATCGCGGCGAGCTGAGCGGCGTCGAGCCGGACGACCGGTACTCCGGTCGAGGGATTGTGCGTGAGGCTTACCAGCGGCGTGGCGGTGACCGCGGCGCCAGCCTGGTGGCCGATGGTCCCCGCCTGCTGATCGGTCAGCTCGTCGGGCGCCGGGACGGCGGACGACGTGTGGGTGAGGACGATTGCGGCGGCGATGCCAGCTGCCGCGGCCGGCACTACGGCGACCGGGAGCAGGCGCTTGACGGGCGAGCTGGCTGGACTTGATGCGCTAGCCAAAAGGTTCCTTACCGCGTAGGTCGCGCTCACCAGGAAGGCTGCCTGCAGAGCGCACTAGCAGTGCACGGTGCGGCAGCCTTCGGAGCGCCTGACATTACGGGAGTGTAACTGCATACCGCCCGATCCATGCGTCAACGACACGAACTTCCCTGTCGCACGGGAACGGGCGGTCGAGGGCAAATGATGCGTTTCCTGAGGTCGCCGGGCTCGCCGCTAGCGGCCCGGGTCCGGCAGAACGTGACGCTTCTTACCGGTGCCAGCCACGCTCTCCGCGACCTGCAGCAGGCTTTCCTCGCTCGGCGGCTCGCCGTACAGCGGTTCCTGTCCGGGGCGCAGCCCGGCCAGGATCAGGGTGATATAGCGGTGCGGCAGATACGGCAGGCCGGGGACGCCGAGGCCGGTAATCGCGCTCAGCATCTCCAGGATCGGGCCGAAGTCGGCGGCGGCCAGGTCGGCGCGGACCACCCCGTCCTGCTGGCCGCGGGCCAGCAGCCGCTCAAGCGGCTGCGAGGTCCGCTGCACCAGCTCGGCGAAGTGCTCGCCGTCGTAGTCGCGGGTCAGCACGTCGACCAGCGCGTGGTTGGAGGCGATCATCTCGAGCGACCGCTCAAGGAACTGGGTGAGCCCGGCCCAGGGGTCGGGGTTGGCCGCCGCCTCTTCGGCGATGGAGGCGGCTTGGTCGATGCACCGCCGCAGGAACTCGCGGGCCAGCTCGTGCTTGTTGGCGAAGTGCCGGTAGGCGGTCGCGACGTTGACCCCCGCGTGCCGCGCGATGTCGTCGAGCGTCGCGTCGAGCCCGCGGGCGGCGAAGACCTCCGCGGCGGCGTCGATGAGCCGCTGACGGTTACGGGCGGCGTCCGCCCGCATCCGCCGCGGCCCCGTGACATCGTCGTCCCGGGCGTCCACGGCAGCGGGTGTCATCCGGCGTGCACCGCCGGCTCGCTGTCCTCGCTCGGTACGGCGATGCCGGACCGCAGCAGGAACGCGATCAGCACGGCGGCGCCCGCGAAGATGCCCGCGGCTACCCAGAACACCGTGTGGTAGCTGCTAAGCAGCGCGTTCGCCTGGACCAGCTGCTTGCTCGCGGCGCTGGTGATCGACGCGGCGTGCACGGTCAGGTAGCTGGCGGCGGCGGTGGTCGCGATCGTGTTCAGCAGCGAGGTGCCGACCGAGCCGCCGATTTGCTGGGCGACGTTGACCGTCGCGGACGCCACCCCCGCGTCGTCGGACTTCACCCCGAACGTGCCGAGGGTGAACGACGGGGCGAAGACCAGGCCGAGCCCGACGCCGAGCAGCAGCAGCGAGGGCAGCACGTCGGCCGCGTAGTTGGACTGCACGCCGATCCTGGTCAGCAGCGCCATCCCCACCGCGGACAACAGCAGCCCGAGCGGGACCAGGATCCGGGCGCTCACCTTGGACAGCAGCACGATGTTGCCCAGCGCCGCGGTCACCACCAGCGTCAGCGTCACCGGCAGGAACGCCAGGCCGGTCTTGACCGCGCTGTAGGCGAGGGTCTCCTCCAGGTAGTAGGTGAGGAAGAGGAACACGCCGAACAAGCCGATCGAGGAGAAGAACATCGCCAGGTAGGCGCCGCCGCGGTTGCGGTCGATGATGACGCGCAGCGGCAGCAGCGGGTGCGCTGCCCGCCGCTCGACGACGACGAAGACAGCCAGCAGCACGGCCCCGCCGATCAGGGTGCCCAGCGTGGCGGGCTCGGTCCAGCCGCTGCTGCCGGAGGCCATCGACGCGTTGGAGAAGCCGAAGACGACGAGGAACAGCCCGACGGCGGCGAGCACGGTGCCGACCAGGTCCAGCTTGGGGCGGTCAGGCACGCTGACGCTCTTGAGCAGCGTCAGGCCGCCAGCCAGCGCGACGGCCGCGATCACCACGTTCACGTACATCACCCAGCGCCAGTCCAGGTACTCGGTGAGCACGCCGCCGAGCAGCAGCCCGACCGATGCCCCCGCCCCGGCGATGCCGCCGTAGATCCCCAGCGCCTTGGTCCGGTCCGCGGGGTGGGTGAAGGTGGTGGTGAGCAGGGAAAGGGTGGCCGGCGCCAGCAGCGCGCCGAACGCGCCCTGCACCACCCGGCCGGTCAGCAGCATGCCGAAGTTCTGCGCGGCGCCGCCGAAGGCGGACGCGGCGGCGAACCCGATCACGCCGATGATGAAGATCCGCTTGCGGCCGAACAAGTCGGCGATCCGCCCGCCGAGCAGCAGCAGGCTGCCGAACGCGAGCGAGTACCCGGTGACAATCCACTGCCGGTCGTTGTTGGAGAAGGCCAGCGCGGTCTGGGCGTGCGGCAGGGCGATGTTCACGATCGTGGCATCGAGCACCACCATCAGCTGGGCGAGGCCGAGGAGGGCCAGGATCCACCAGCGCCTGGCGTAGTGC
>DASYAD010000205.1:0-33197 GCA_036501515.1 Trebonia sp.
TTTGCGGGTTACTGCTCGAACAGGACGCTGACCGACTCGCCGTCGTGAGTGCGGCGGATGGCCTCGGCCAGCGCCGGGGCGACCGAAAGCACGGTGAGTTTGGGGTGCGAGAACGGGACGGGCACGGAGTTCGTGGTGACGATCTCGTGCACGTCCTCGGCGGCGGCCAGCTTCTCCAGGGCGCCGCCGGCGAACAGCCCGTGGGTGCAGGCGACACTGATCGACCTCGGCTCCTGCCCGCGCACAACCGACAGCAGCTCCATGACCGTGGTGCCACGGGCGATCTCGTCGTCGAGGATGATCACGTCCCGGTCGGCGATGTCGCCGATGATCGAGGAGATCGACACCTTGTCGTCGCTGAAGCGCTCCTTGGCGCCGGCCGCGACGGGCACGCCGAGCCGGCGGGCGAACGCCGCCGCCGACTTGGCGTAGCCGAGGTCGGGCGAGAGCACCACCGTGTGGGACAGGTCGCGCTGCCTGAAGTGGGCGGCGAGCTCGCGCAGCGCGTGCAGGTGGTCGACGGGGACGGAGAAGAACCCGTGCACTTCCGGTGAGTGCAGCGTGAGCGTCAGCACCCGGTTGACCCCCGCGGTGACCAGCAGGTCGGCGACGAGACGGCCGCCGATCGAGATACGCGGCTGGTCCTTCTTGTCCGAGCGCGCGTAGGCGTAGTGCGACATGACCGCCGTCACCCGGGCAGCCGACGCGCCGCGGGCCGCGTCGGCCATCAGCAGCAGCTCGACCAGGTTCTCCTGCGCCGGCGGCACGATGGGCTGAATGAGGTAGACGTCACGTTCCCGGCAGTTCGCCTGCAGCTGGACCTGCAGGCAGTCGTTGGCGAAGCGGGACGTCACCACCGGGCTGAGCGGCACCCGAAGGTACGAGCAGATCTCGTTGGCCAGCTCCCGGTGGGCGGACCCGCCAAAGATCACTATCTCCGCGTTCACCCGTTTTTTCCCGTTCTTGTCGGCGAACCCTGTGCCGTGCTCGCGCCTGGTCCCTCTGACTCCCGTCGGCACCAGGATAAAAGAAAAGTCAGGACCGCATGCGAACACCGTCGTGACCTACCGCCGGCGTGCGGTCCAGCGCCCCTGGCAGGCGCGCTACCCTCGATGCCATGGAAACCCCCGGTTCCGTGCCGTCAGCTGAGGGCGAGGCTGTGCCCTTGGTCGAGGGTCAGATCGTGCCCAGCGGCGCACCGGGGTCTGACCTGCCCGAGTCTGGCACGCCGGGAACTGACGGCGCCGCCCAGGTCCCCCCGGGCCGGGTATGGACGTTTCTCTTCAAGCCGAAGTGGCTGGCGTGGCATCTGTTCGTCGCCGTGGCGTTCTGCGGGATGCTCTGGCTCGGCTGGTGGCAGTACCACCGTGCGGTCGGAGGCAACGGGCTCAGCTGGGCCTATACGTTCGAGTGGCCGCTGTTCGCTGGCTTCGCGGTCGTATTCTGGGCCCGGACCATCAGGGACGAGTTCCTGCTGAAACGCGGCGCCCTGACCGAAGCGCAGCTGGTCACCAGGGCGGCGTATGCCAGGATGCTGGCATCGCTGCCCGCGGGGGCGATGCTGCCCGCGGGGGAACTGCCCGAGGGCTTCACCGTCCGGCAGGTAGAGCAGCCGCTTGCGAGCGACGCGGACGACCCCGAGCTGGCCAGCTACAACGCCTACCTCGCGAAGCTGAACGCCAAGGACAACAGGAAGGCCCTGGGAGCCGGGTAGCGACGAACGTGAGCGGTTCGCGCTATGCAGGATTCCGGCGGACGGGAAGGATCGGCGACTATGCGTTCGGCCGTACTGCGCTACCGGGTGATGGCCTATATCACCGGCGTGCTGATCATCGTGGTCTGCTTCGCGGGCATCCCGCTGCAGTTCGCCGCGCACAACACGATCATCAGCAACTACGTCGCCACCGTGCACGGCTACCTGTACATCGTCTACGTGATCTGCGCCTACCTGCTGGCCCGCAAGCTCAAGATGCGGCTCTGGCCGACCATCGTGCTGCTGCTGGCGGGCACCATCCCGATCATGACGTTCGTGGTCGAGCGCTGGATGATGCGGACCTACATCGCCCCGGCGCTGGCGGCCGAGCCGTCGCCGACGCCGCAGCAGCCTGTCGGCCGGTGACGTCCTCCGCGCCCGGGCACTACTTCGCCGCCCAGCCGTCCGCGGCGCACCGCCCTGGCCTGGTCCGCGTGGTGCTGCCCGACGTTTACCTGGAGCTGGCCACCGACTCGGGGATGTTCTCACCGGGCCGTCTCGACCCGGGGACCCGGCTGCTGCTTGAGCAGGCGCCGCCGCCCCCCGCCGCGGGCGACCTGCTCGACCTGGGCTGCGGCTACGGTCCTGTGGCGTGCACGCTCGCGGCCCGCGCGCCAGGCGCGACCGTGTGGGCGGTCGACGTCAACGAGCGCGCGCTCGCGCTGTGCGCCGCCAACGCCGACCGCGCGGGGCTGGCCAACGTGCGCTGCGTCACCCCGGACGCCCCTGACCTCCCGGGCCAGCTGGCCGCTATCTGGTCGAACCCGCCGGTCCGCATCGGCAAGGGCCCGCTGCACGCCCTGCTCCGCCGGTGGCTTGCCCTGCTCGGACCGGAGGCCGCGGCGACCCTGGTGATGGGGCGCAACCTGGGCGCCGACTCGCTGCATGCCTGGCTCGAGCAGGAAGAAGGCTGGTCGGTGACGCGACTGTCCGCGCGCAGCGGCTACCGGCTGCTGCGGGTGACCGCTCCCCATGATCCCGAACGAAGGGATGTTACTCCCGATGGCCCGTGATACCGACGACGGCCGCCAGGACGCCGACCCGGAAGACGACGACGCGGAATCGCCGCTCCCGCCGCCTGCGGCGGGCCCGCCGCGGCAGCTGCGGGCGACTGACGTCAAGCGGCTGAACCGGGGGTGGCGGCGGCGCACCGAGGGCCGCCTGGCGCTGCTGCTTGACTCGGTCTGCCAGCCGTTCAACGTCGGGTCGATCGTCAGGACCGCAGCCGCGTTCGGTGCCGAGTCGGTGTGGCTGTGCGGCAACACCCCCGACCTTGACCTGCCGGCCGTGGGCAAGACCGCGCTCGGCACCGACCGGTTCCTGTCCGCCTACCGGGAGCCGTCACCCGCGGCGGCGGCCAAGGACGCGGCCGAGGACGGGTTCCGGGTGGTGGCGGTCGAACTCGCGTCGGGCGCGCTGCCGCTGTTCGACGCGCCCCTCGACGGCGACGTCTGCCTGGCGATCGGCAACGAGGACCACGGCTGCTCCCCCGCCTTGCTCGCCGCGGTCTCCTCGGCCTGCTACATCCCGCAGGTCGGCCGCGTCGGCTCGCTGAACGTGGCCGTCGCCGCGGCGATCGCACTGGCCGAGGCGCGCCGCCGCGAATGGACCGCTCCGGCCCGCTAGCGGCCTGGAACGCCGGCGCCGGCGTCTGGGCCTTGGTCCTTTGGCCTCTTGGTCCCTGACGACTGGCCAGTGGCGCCTGGGACTTGGCGCTTCGCGCTTCTTGCTGTTATCAGATGGGCGCCGTTCTTTTTCTCCGCGACAGGCAGCCGATCACCGGCGTTAACCGGTTATGCCTGGTCAGCCCGAATACTGAGGCGCGTGGCAGTTGACTACCTGGACCATCCGCGGCCGCTGGCCTTCGCCCACCGCGGCGGCGCCGGGCACCAGCCGGAGAACTCCTGGCGCGCATTCGAATATGCCGTCCAGCTCGGCTACGCCTACCTGGAGACCGACACCCGCTCCACGGCCGACGGCAAGCTGATCGCCTTTCACGACGCAGAACTCGACCGGGTCACCGACCGGACCGGGCAGGTGAGCAAGCTCACCTGGAAAGAGGTCTCGGCCGCCCGCATCAACGGCACCGAGGAGATCCCGCTGCTCGAGGACCTCATCGGAACCTTTCCGGAACTGCGGTTCAACATCGACCTGAAGGACGAGGGCACGATCGCGCCGCTCGCCAGCGCGCTGCGCCGGACGGGGGCGTGGGACCGGGTCTGCGTGGCCTCGTTCTCCGGTGCCCGCCTGCTGGCCGCGCTGCGCGCCCTGGACCGGCCGGTCTGCGTGGCGGTCACCCCGGCCGCCATGGTGGCCATGCGGTTCCTCGGGCAGCCGGGCATGGCGATGGCCCGCCGCCTGGCCCGGGCGGGCGCCCAGTGCGCCCAGGTGCCCCGCCAGATCGCCACCAGGGAGTTCATCAGGCGGGCGCACGGGATAGGCCTTGACGTGCACGTGTGGACGCTGAATACGCGGACGGAGATCGAGCGGGCGCTCGATCTCGGCGCCGACGGAGTAATGACCGACGACATCGTGTTGTTGCGTGACATCCTCGCCGAACGCGGCCAGTGGCACCCGCGGGTGGCCGCGTAGCAGGCCCGGCCGGAGGCTCGTCAGCCGCCGCCGCTGGCAGAGGGCGGATATTAACACGGCCGAAATGGGTTGGACTTGCCGGCTGGCGGGAATCTTGTCCGGGTATCCAGTGTTGCCGGTAGAGAACGCCAACCGCCTGGGAGGCAGCAAGTAATGGCCGAACGCGCACTTCGCGGAACCCGGCTCGGCGCCACGAGCTACGAAAACGATCGGAACACGGACTTGGCCCCGCGCCATGACGTTCCGTTCGATTGCCCCAACGGACACCACTTTAGCGTGCCATTCGCCGCTGAAGCGGAACTCCCCCCCATGTGGGAGTGTCGTGTCTGCGGTGCGATGGCGACGGCGAGTACTGGTGACTCGCCCTCCCCCAAGAAGGTCAAGCCGCCGCGCAGCCACTGGGACATGCTCATGGAGCGGCGAACGGTCGAGGATCTCGAGGCGGTCCTCGCCGAGCGCCTTGAGGTGGTCAGGGAGCGCCGGGCGCTGGAGGCCCGCGCGATCGCTGACGTCACCCGTCGTCGCAGCGCCTAACACGTCAGCCCCGGGGGTTTCGCACCCCGGGGCTTAACCTTGCCCTCGCCCTGCCCGCGGTCTAACGTCGCACGCTGGCGGCCACACGGCCGCGCAGCCAGGCGCCGATGCCCCACCGGGCGACGCGGGTGAACGACTCGAGGATCACCGAACTGGACATCTTCGACGCGCCGCGCTCCCGTTCAACGAACGTAATCGGCACCTCGACGATGTTCAGGCCTGCCTGGAGCACGCGCAGGGTCATATCGATCTGGAAACAGTAGCCAGCCGACTGGATGCCGTTCAGGTCGATCTTCCGCAGCGTCCGCGCGTGGTAGACGCGGAAGCCGCCGGTCGCGTCCTTGACCCGTACTCCGAGCATCACCCGGTTGTAGAAGTTGGCCCCCCACGACAGGAACGCGCGCGACTTCGGCCAGTTCACCACCGTGCCGCCCGGCACGTAGCGCGAGCCGATCACCGCGTCCGCTTTCGCCGCCGCGGCGAGCAGCTTCGGCAGGTCTTCCGGCCGGTGAGAACCGTCGGCGTCCATCTCGACAACCAGGTCGTAGCCCTCGTCGAGTGCGCGGGTAAACCCGGCAACGTACGCCCGGCCGAGTCCCGCCTTCTCCGTCCGGTGCAGCACGTGCACGTGCGGGTCGGTCTCAGCCAGCTTGTCGGCCAGGTCCCCGGTGCCATCCGGGCTGTTGTCGTCGACTACGAGCAGGTCAGCGCCCGGGACGGACTCGCGGACGCGGCCCGCGATAATCTCCAGGTTCTGCCGCTCGTTGTACGTGGGCATCACAACGACAACGCGGCTTGCGGCCGCGTCTCCCTCACCCATCGCCTGTCTCCACCTCGTTCATCGGGCTATGTCCGGCTCCGTCAAGTGGAAAGGACTCGGGCTGGCACCTTCGGTCCGCAGACGGCTCGTCAAAGGCACAAGCACTGTCTCCGTCGTCTACTGAGCCGACCGGGCCCTTTCCAGGCCCAACCCCTGACAGCCGGACACGCACCGGTCCTGCGCTGCCGCGCACGAAAGCCGCAGACTGGCTGTCTTCGGCCCCGCCGTGGTTCACCAATCCTACGCCAGCCGTCCTCTCCCTGAGCCCGGTGCCGGACTGAGGGATGAAAAGTTACCGCTGTTACAGAGCTAATTTCAACAGCGCGCCCCCGGCGGCCAGCGCCGTCCCGGTGATCTAGGCATAACTCGCCACTACAGAGGGAAGTCTCTAGATCACTTTGAGTAATCAATGCCGGCGGGACGTGGTATACCAGCATTGCGCAGAGCAATAGGGGGAGCACTGTGAGTAGCATATCGCGGAAGGCCGTCGCGTGGGCGGCTGGCGGCGTTCTGGCCGTCGGGGGCATCACGGCGGGCATCGTGATCGCGGCGCAGGGCAGCGGGCCGGCGTCCGGTCACACCGCGGGCGGCAGCGCCACCGCGGGCACGGCCGCTAAGCCGCCGTCGCTGCGTCTTGTCTCGGTCAGCCCGGGCGGCGGGATCACGGACGTCGACGGCGCGGCGGCCGTCAGGGTCACTTACAACCAGCCGCTGCCGGCGTCCGCGCCGCTGCCGACGCTGTCGCCGGCGGTCGCCGGATCCTGGCAGCGCGTGGGCGACACGGCGGTGTTCACGCCGACCGTCGGGTTCCCGGCGGCCACCCACGTCACGGTGACGGTGAACCTGCCGGGCAGCGGGGCCGCCAGCACCAGCACCGGCGCGAAGGCCAGCGTCAGCGCGTCGGCCAGCGCCAGCGCGTCGGGCAGCGCCAGCGCGTCGGGCAGCTCAGCCGCCAAGGCGAGCGCCAGCGCGAAGGCGAGCACGGGGGCCACGGCAGGCGACAGCGCCGCGGGCGGCACGGCCAGCGCCGTCGGCGCGAAGTCGGTCGCTGCGACGTCAGCGTCGGCGTCGTCCACGTACACCACGGCCGCCTACAGCACGCTGCGGCTCCAGGAGATCCTGGCCCAGCTCGGCTACCTGCCGCTGACCTGGACACCCGCCGCCGGTGCGGACGTGCCCGCGGGGACCGCCGCGGCGCAGGTGTCAGCGGCCTACCTGCCGCCCGCCGGGACCTTCACCTGGGCCCAGGGGTACCCGTCGGGGCTGCGCTCGTTCTGGGCGCAGGGGCAGTCCAACACCATGGACCGCGGGGCCCTCATGGGGTTCGAGGCCGACCACAACCTGACGATCGACGGGAAGGCGAGCGCCAAGGTCTGGGACACACTGCTCACCGCCGTCGAGAAGGACCAGAAGAACGCCCACGGGTACAGCTACGCGATCGCCAGCAAGTCCCTGCCGGAAACCCTGACGATCTGGCACAACGGGAAGAAGGTCTTCTCCTCGCCGGCGAACACCGGGATCGGCGTCGCGCCGACCGCTGACGGCACCTTCCCGGTCTACGAGAAGCTGCCTTTCCAGATCATGTCAGGCACCAACCCGGGCGGATCGCACTACTCCGACCCGGTCGAGTGGGTCTCGTACTTCAACGGCGGCGACGCGGTGCACTACTTCAGCCGCGGCTCCTACGGCTGGCCGCAGTCACTCGGGTGCGTGGAACTGCCCTACGCGGCGGCCAAGAACGCCTACCCGTACCTGCCTTACGGCACGCTCGTCACCGTCTCCTAACCGGCTCTGCACGGTGCCGGGCCGGTGTACACCGGCCCGGCACCGGCGTTGGCGGCGGGCCGGCACCGGCGTTGGCGGCGGGCCGATGGCGAGCTCCGCAAGGCAAGAAGTTTCCGCGCTGCTTCGGTCAGCGCGGCTGCGGCTTGGACAGGTCCGTGACGACGACCGTGGCGGGCGGCTCTGGCGCGTTCTGCGGGCCTGGGCGGTCCTGCGGGCCTGCTGGCGGCTGAGGCCGTGGACTGGCCGCCGGGGCGGGCGGAGCGGGTGCGGGAGCCGGGGCTGGCTCGGCGTATCCGGCGAAGCGGGCACGGACCAGGGGGTCGTGGCCGGCCACCAGGTCGGTTCCCGGCTGGCGGTCCAGCTGCGCCAGGGTGTCATAGGCGCGGTACATGGCGGGCAGGTCGGCGACGACGGCGAACGGGCGGTCCCGCTCCACCTCCTCGTAGAAGTGCAGGGCGTCGGAGGCGAGCACGGCCGTCCGGCCCCGCGCGGTGCCGACCGAGACAACCAGCTGGCCGGGGGTGTGCCCGCCGACTTCGATCAGCTCGATGCCGGCCGCCAGCGTGGCCTGGCCGGTGAACAGGGAAAGGGTGCCGTCGGCGCGCTTGTCCCGCAGCAGCGCGAGCTCGTCAGGCTCGGAGTGCTCGGCGAAGTGCCTGCGCCCGGCCAGCGGGGAGGTCCAGAAGACGTACTCGGCCTCGGTCATGACGACCTGCGCGTTCGGGAACTGCCGGACGTTACCGATGTGATCCCAGTGAGCGTGGGTGATCACGATGGCGGTCACCTCGGCAGGATCGACGCCGAGTCGCGGCAGCAGCTGCGCCGGGGTGGTGAAGTGCCGCCGCCGCCGACGGTCGCCGACTTCGGGGGCGAAGCCGGTGTCGACCAGGAAGACGCCGGCGCTGTCCCTGATCACCCAGAAGTAGTAGTCGATGTCCAGGTCGGCGTCGGGCTCGCCGTACAGGCCGAAATTAAGGTAGCTCTCCGCCCGGGAAGTGACGCGGTAGCCGTACCTGACCGCGAGCACCTCCCGCGCCTGATCAGCGGCCACGGTCATTCCGCGTCGAACGTGTTACCTTCGCCGAACGCGTTCCTGTAGTGGTCATCGTCCACTTCCTCGGCCCAGCTGGTGAGGCCGAGCGAGACGGCGGTGTGACTCAGGAACGCGTCAGGGGCCGCGCCGTGCCAGTGCACCTCACCGGGCGGCGACCAGACCACGTCGCCCGCACCGACCACCCGTTTGTCGCCGTCCCTGGTCTCGACCATGCCGCGGCCGCTGGCCACGAGCAGGGTCTGCCCGGCGGCGTGGGAGTGCCAGTAAGTCCGCGCGCCCGGCTCGAAGACCACGCTGAAGACCCGGATCTCGCCCTTGTCCCCGTCCTCGAGCAGCGTGTCCTGCATCGCGTTGCCGGTAAACGTCGGCTTCGGCCCGACATTAGACGGCAGGCCGTCCTTGCGGCCCCGCTCGTACTCCATCGCGTTCCGTCCTTCCCCGGCGCGTCGCCCGCGCGCCACTGTCGTAACGCTAGTCCACGCGGTAGATCGTTACCCGCTTGACCGGAGCGTCCTCAAGGACCGTCAGCACCGGGACCTGATAGGTCAGCAGCTCGGTGAGCGAGTCCCGCGGGACGAAGGCGCGGCCGGGGTCCGCCAGCAGGACGTCGGCGCCCGCCCGCCTGGCGGCCCGCAGGAAACGGATCGCTGTCTCGGCCAGTTCGCGCTGGTAGCAGACATCGGCGGCGAGCACCACCTCGGGAACCGCTCCGGCCACGCCCGCCGCGGCCCAGTGCCCCGCACCCAGGTGCCCGGCGCTTGCTTGGCCTGCGCCCAGGCCCGCGGCCAGGTCAAGTCGTCCCGCCGTCACCGCCGGCACCGCGTTCGCGGCGGCGTTGAGTTCGATGGCGGCGAGCGCGTTCTCGTCGATGTCGCTGGCCAGCACGGAGCTTGCCCCCGCCTTGGCGGCGGCGATCGCGACCAGCCCGGAGCCTGAGGCCACGTCGAGCACCCGGCGGCCGGCCACCGTCGCGGGATGGTCGAGGACGTAACGGGCGAGCCCCTGGCCGCCCGCCCAGGGAAATGCCCAGAACGGCGGCGCGTCGCGGTCCGTGCGGTCCCACAGGCCGAACGGCTCGGCCGCGGTGCGCAGGCTGACCTCGGGGACGAACGGCACCGGCGCCCAGTCGGTGCCTGAGCGGACGAGTCTCTCGCTATCCGGGGTCATCCGCTGAGCATACGAGGCCCCAGTGGGACGCCGGGCGGCTGCGCGAGCTACCGGACCGTCAGCCTCGGCAGGCTGGCCGCGGGCACGCGAGCGAAATGCGCAGCTCGCGGCCTCAGCCGGACATGGCATGTGCCCGGATGCCGGGCACCCAGGCGGCCAGGCGGTCAAAAGCGCGCGTGAACCGCGGGGACACGCTCCCGTTCGGGAAAAACTTTGTCTAATTCACTCTTGCGATGTATTTTCTTCTGTGTCGATGGGGTATACCGAAAAGACTGTTGGTCGGCGACGCAGGAGGCAAGATGGCTGAGCAGCCGTATCAGTACCGGCGGCGGGAGCTTGCCGAGCCCGACTGGCGGCGCCTGCCCGGATGGGCCGGGGTCACGCGCGAGGAGTGGGAGTCGCCGCAGTGGCAGCGGGCCCACTCGGTGAAGAACGCCCGGCAGCTGCTTGACGTGACCGGCGGCGGCCTGTCGGATGAGTTCATCGCCGACCTGGAGCGGGACCAGCGCGAGCGGGCCACGATGTCCATGCTCATCCCGCCGCAGATGCTGAACACGATCGCGCCGGCGCTCGCGGCCACGGCGCCCGGCTTCACCGACGCCTGGTACACCGACCCGGTGCGCCGGTACATGCTGCCGGTCTTCAGCGACCGGCAGCCGGAGTGGCCGTCGCATCCCTACTCGGCGCGCGACTCGCTGCACGAGGCGGAGATGTGGGCGGTCGAGGGACTCACCCACCGCTACCCGACCAAGGTGCTGGCCGAGCTGGTGCCGACCTGCCCGCAGTACTGCGGGCACTGCACCCGGATGGACCTGGTCGGCAACCCGACGCCGTCGTTCGACAAGCACCGGTTCACCGTGTCACGCGACGACCGCCTGACGGCGATGCTCGCCTACCTGCGGTCGACCCCGTCGGTGCGGGACGTGGTGGTGTCCGGCGGCGACGTGGCCAACCTGCCGTGGCCGCGGGTCGAGGCGTTCGTCGCGGCGCTGCTCGAGATCGACTCCGTCCGCGACATCCGGCTGGCCACCAAGGCGCTGATGGGGCTGCCGCAGCACTGGCTGTCGGCCGACGTGCTCAGCGGGATGGCGCGGCTCGCCGCCACCGCCCGCTCCCGCGGCGTGTCACTGGCGGTGCACACCCACGTGAACGCCGCGCAGTCGGTGACCCCGCTGGTCGCGCGGGCCACCCGGGCCCTGCTCGACGCCGGGGTACGGGACGTGCGGAACCAGGGCGTGCTGCTGCGCGGGGTCAACGACTCGCCCGCGGCGCTGCTCGACCTGTGCTTCGGCCTGCTCGACGGGGCCGGCATCACGCCTTACTACTTCTACCTGTGCGACATGATCCCCGGCGCCGAGCACTGGCGCCTGACGGTCCGTGAGGCGCAGGCGCTGCAGTCGGCGATCATGGGCTACCTGCCCGGGTTCGCCACCCCCCGGATGGTCTGCGACGTGCCGTACGTGGGCAAGCGCTGGGTCCACCAGCTCGCCAGGTACGACACCGAGCTCGGCATCTCCTACTGGACGAAGGCCTACCGGACGGCGATCGAGGCCGAGGACCCGGACGCCCTCGTCCGCGAGTACCCGTACTACGACCCGATCCACCTGCTGCCCGAGGAGGGGCAGGCGTGGTGGCGCGCGCAGGCGCGGCGCGATGAGCCCGCGCTGATCCCGGTCGCCCGCTAGTACCGGGCGGGAGCGGGCCGCTGCCTGGCACCGCGCAGGGCCGGCGACAGGACTTCTCCGGCCGCCTCGACTAGGAGCGACATCTCGTACGAGACGAGCTCGATATCGCAGTCAGGGGCGGCAAGCACACAGAGGCTTGAGCCGTCGCTGATGGACTTAACCACCATGAGGCCGCCCTCCATCTCAATCAGCGCCTGCGTCGCCAGGCCCGCTTCGAAAATCCTGGCCGCACCCTGCATCAGGCTGGCCAGCCCGCAGGTAATGGCTGCGAGCTGCTCGGCGAAATACCCGGGGATCTCGTTGGACAACGCCAGCGGCACTCCGTCAGCGGTGACGACAGCCGCGTGCGCCGCATCGGGCACCCGCCCGGTGAAATCGCTGACAAGCCAGTTCAGGTCCTGACGGTATGCGTTACTCAACGTTCCGCTCCCTCTCCCGCGCGGGGCGGCCTGCCGCCGTCGCCGCCTTGGACTTCCGCCCTGCGTGTCCCCCGCTGGAAGCCGGCCAGACGGCTGCGCGCATGTTCTGGCGACCGCTGCGGCAGCAACTTGCCGCCTGCTGCCGTTCCCTGCCTGCCCTCAGACCCGCTGGGAGAGCTCACGGCTCCCCCGGCTGGCGCCGGGGCACGCGGGTCCATGCTGGCCTTGGGCACCCGGACAGGCAGTCCGGTGGCCGTACGGTCCCCCTGCACCGGGCTGGCACCGCCCGAGCCCGGGCCGGCGCCCAAGCCCAGGCCTGTCCCGGTGCCCGGATCGATGGACGGACCGGCGGCCGCCGACGGCCCGGAGTCCTGACCGCCGCGGAACCAGCCGGAAGCCGCCCGGGTCCCGGGCTGCGAACTCTGACTCAGCTGAGCCCCGCTTGACGGGCCGTCCGCGAACGGGACAGCGGTGGACGGAGTGTCCGCGAACGGGGCCGCCGCCGGGGCAACCGCGGACGGGGCGCCTGACGAAAGCGCGGCGACTCTGACCGGGTGCGCCAGCGCGTCCGGGCGCCGCGCTGACCAGCTGCCGGCCGGGACGAGCGGGTTGCCGCGCTGGATGAGCCCGTCGGGCAGCCAGACCAGTGCCGACAGTCCCGGCGCGGCGGCGGGCCGCAGCCGGACCCTGACCTGGTGCCGGCCGGCCAGCCGCGCGACGGCGAACAGGCCCATGTGACGGGAGACAGAGACATCGATGGCCGGCGGGTCGTCCAGCCGCGCGTTCATCTCCCCGAGCCGCGCGTCGGAAATGCCGATACCGCGGTCGACGATCTCGATGAGCACGCCGCCGCTGGCCAGCTCCCGCGTCGCGACTAGGACCTGGGTGTCCTTCGAGGAGAAGGTCGTGGCGTTCTCGATCAGCTCTGCCAGCAGGTGCACGACGTCGGAAACCGCATGCCCGACGAGCGAGATGCCGGGCGGGATATTCAGCGTGATCCGGCTGTACTGCTCGATCTCCGAGATCGCGGCCCGGGCCACGTCGGCCAGCGGCACCGCGTCCGACCACTTGCGGGGGTTGTCGTGCCCGGCGAGCAGCAGCAGGTTCTCCGAGTTGCGGCGCATGCGGGTAACCAGGTGGTCCATGGAGAACAGGCTGCCGAGGCGGTCCGGGTCGTCCTCGTTCTGCTCCAGGTTGTCGATCATCCGCGCGAGGCGCTCGATGAGCGTCTGGGAACGGCGTGACAGGTTGACGAACATGGCGTTGAAGCTGGACCGAAGCTGGGCCTGCTCGCCCGCGAGCCGCACGGCCTCGGAGTGGACCTGGTCAAAGGCCCGGGCTACCTGGCCGATCTCGTCCTGCGAGGACACGTTGATCGGAGTGACGTCCCTCGTCCCGGCCTCCGCATCCTGCGACAGCAGCCGGACCCGCTCGGGCAGCTGCACCGAGGCGATGTCCAGGGCGCCCGCGCGCAGCTCGCGCAGCGGCAGCACCAGGGACCTGGCGACAAGCAGCGCCGCCGCCAGGACGATGAGCAGGACGGCCACGGTGATGACGAGGTAGGTGAGCGCGGACCGCTGGGCGGCCTGCTGGAGCTGGGTGGCCCGGCTGACGATATTGCCCGCCACCAGGTTCTCGGTGTCCTGCAGCGCGCTGAGCTTCGCATCCATGCCGGAGTCCCAGGCCGCCATCAGCTGCGCCTGGGTCTTGATGCCGGGCACGCCCGCCTGGTTGGCGATGACCTGGTCGAGCGGGATCCCGTTGGTCCCCACGACGACCAGCGGGGTGACCCCGTTGGCGGCGGTCGGCGGGTTGCCGCTCGCGTCGTCGAAGATCCCCGTTTCCAGGTTGTCGGTGAAGGTCTCGCTGGCTTCCAGCGGAGCCTGCGGGCCGAGCCGGGCATCAAAGAGCGCGCTCTCCGGCTGGGTGGCGGTGCTCTGGAAGGCGGACATGTCGGTGAGCTCGTCTTCGTAAGCCACCCGGAGGCTCGTCTCGGTGCTGAAGTCGAGGAAGCCCGCGTTGAGGTTGTAGGCGTCCGTCTTCGTCGTCAGCACTTCATCGAGCAGCGCTCGCTCCTGGGAAACCTCGTCCTTGGCCAGCGCCAGCGCGTTCAGCGTCTGCACGTCGCTGGTTAGCGAGCCGTCGGTGACCCCGAGCGCGACCTGCTGCTGCAGGGTGATCATGTTCCTGATCACGGCGGCGTAGTCCGCGAATACGGCGCTCGGGTCGGACGCGGTGCTCGTGAGGTGCTGCAGGTCGGCGACGCTAGCCGGGGTGACCGCATTGTTGACGGTGAGCGCGTCGGTGGCGACCGTCGCGGGGAACCCGCCGCCAAGCACCGCGCCGAGCGTGCGGCGGACCGGGGCGAGATCGGCTGTTGTCCTGGCCCGCAGCGCGGTCAGCGGCTGCGTGGGGCCGCCGAGGAAGGCGACCAGAGTTGCGTCACGCTCGCTCTGCAGGTCGTTCACGGCCGTCGTGAGCTGCACGCCGAGCCTGGCCAGCTGCTCTGTCCTGCTGAACTGGCCCGCGCTGCCTTCCGCGTCCGCCACGCGCAGGCCACCGAAAATCAGCCCCATCAGCAGGGCCGCCACGATCACGGCGAACAGCCGTCGGGCCACTGGCCAGTCAGTGAGGTTCAGCAACCGCCTGCTGGTCGCATTGGCATCCGGTGATCTGCCCGCCCGGCGGGCAGCCGCCAGCGCACGTGACCGCGCGCCCGCCGCACCATGAGTTCCCATTAATCAGTGTCCTCGCCGGAAAAGCGGTCGTGTCCCGCGCCGCCGGACTCCCCGGCAGGGAACGGTGCGGTAATAGCGCCCGGCACGATGCCGCAGCGCCCCGTAGCCGCCAATCCTTCGATAGTTGGTTGAGCTTATCTGTGTGACATCCTGTGCTTATTGATCAATGACAGCACTACTGTTACTTGAGGAGATTTCACGTCGTCTTCTTAACCGCGCCGCCGAGATACAGGTCGCCGATCTCGGGATTCTCGAGAACCTCGCGCCCGGTGCCCGCCAGGCGGACGGTGCCGTTTTCC
Organism: Trebonia sp.; assembly: GCA_036501515.1. Classification (GTDB taxonomy): domain Bacteria; phylum Actinomycetota; class Actinomycetes; order Streptosporangiales; family Streptosporangiaceae; genus Trebonia. The sequence goes on from DASYAD010000205.1 coordinate 14,847, forward strand.
ATGACAATGCCGTGCTGCGACAGCTTGAGGCCGGCCCGGGCGTTCTGCTCCACCAGCAGGACGGTCGCTCCGTTGGCGTTCATCTGCCTGGCGGCCGCGAACACCGATTTGAGCACCAGAGGAGACAGGCCCATCGACGGCTCGTCGAGCAGGATCAGCGCCGGGTCGAGCATCAGCGCGCGGGCGAACTCCACCAGGCGCTGCTGGCCGCCCGACAGAGCGCCCGCCTTCAGCGGCGCCCATCCCCGCACCTGGGGGAACAGGTCGTAGACGGCATCGATCCTGGCCGTCACCCGCTGGCGGTTCCTGATCGTGTAACCGCCGAGGTCGATGTTCTCGTGCACGGTCATGTCACGGAACAGGCTGTGGTTCTGCGGTACCTGGACGACGCCCAGGTCGAGAATCTGCCGCGGCGACTTGCCGTTCAGCTTCTCGCCGCGCAGCGTCACCGTGCCGAGCCGCGGGCGCAGCAGGCCGCTGATGACCCGCATGACGGTGGACTTGCCCGCCCCGTTCGGTCCGACCACGCAGGTGATGCTGCCCGCGGGAACACCGAAGGTGACGTCCCGCAGCACGTCGCCGCCGCCGTAGCCGGCCACGACGCCGTCCAGTGACAGCAGCGGCTCGGTCATTGGGCGTCCTCCTCGTCCGCGTCCTCGTCATCCAGGTCCGCGCCCAGGTAGGCGTCGAGTACGCGCTTGTCCGTCCGCACGATGCCGGGCGGCCCGCTCACCACCGCGGCACCCGACTCGAGCACCGTGATGGTCGAGCACAACCCCATGACGAACTGCATGTTGTGCTCGACGAGCAGGAACGTCTTGCCCTGCTCCACGTTGAGCAGGCGGATCCGGTCGGCGATGTGGTTGACGAGCGTCGGGTTGACCCCGCCGGCCGGCTCGTCGAGCAGGACAACCGCCGGGTCGGCGACAAGCACATAGGCGAACTCGAGCAGCTTGCGCTGTCCGTAGGACAGCGACCCGGCCAGCACGCCGGCGTGCCGCTCGATGCCGACGAATTCCAGCAGGTCCGTCGCGTGCTTGCGGTGCTGCGTCCAGGCGCCCCGGCCAAGCCACGCCAGCAGGTTCCCCGGCCGGTCCTTGGACTGCGCCGCGATCAGCATGTTCTCGATGACGGTCAGCCGCGGAAAGATCCGGGTGAGCTGGAACGTCCGGCCGATGCCGGCGGCGAATACCTTGTCTGGGGCGTATCCGGTGATCGCGCGGTCGCCGAACCAGACCTGGCCCGCGTCGGGGCGCTCGTACCCGGTGATGACGTTGAACAGCGTCGTCTTGCCTGAGCCGTTCGGCCCGATCAGGCCGGCCACCGTGCCTTGCTCGACGGCGATCGTCGCGCCGTTCAGCGCCTGGACGCCGCCGTAGGCCTTGCTGATCCCCTCGGTCCGCAGCAGCGCGGTCACCTGGCACCTCCTGACCCGGCGGGCGGGACGGCGGACAACGAGCTGGCAGGCCCGATCGCGGTCGCCGGGACCACCGCCGGGCGGCCCCTGGTCCGGATCCGGGTGATGAACTCGCCGCTGGTCGGGATGATGCCGCGCGGCATGAAGAGCACCACGAGGAGGAAGATCGCGCCGAGCATGATCTCGCTGACCGATCCGCTGAACGACGGCTGCGTGTTCAGCCAGAGCGTCAGCGGCTCGATGATCAGCGCGCCGAGCACCGGGCCGCTGATCGAGCCGTAGCCGCCGAGGAACGCCATCAGCACCAGCGTGAGGTCGAAGATCGGGTTGAAGCCGGTCTGCGGTTCGACCTGGTTGATGTAGTAGAACCAGACGGCACCGATCATCGCGGTGAGCGTGCCGGAGACGACGAACGCGGTCAGTTTGACCCGCATGGCCTTGACACCGAGACCGCGCGCCCGGTCCTCGTCGTCCCTGATCGCCCGCAGTTGCAGGCCGAACCGGGAGCGCCTGACCAGCCAGGCGATGGCGACGGCACCGGCCGCGAACGCCAGCGCGATGTAGTAGAACGGCGTGTTGTAGCTGGCGGCGGGCCAGCTCAGGAACGGGGAGTTCAGCCCGCTCGACCCGCCGGTGAACCAGAAGTTGAACGCCATCAGCTGAAAGATGAAGAAGACGGCGATGGTGATCACGATGAACGTGTGCCGGCGTACGCGCAAGGCGACCAGTCCGAACGGGACCGCGATCAACCCTCCGACCACACCGCTGAGCGGCAGCAGCCAGAAGACCTCGGTGCCGTGGAAGTTCCAGTCCCGCGCCGCGATGCCCATCGCGTAGGCGCCGCTGCCGTAGAACACGGCCTGGCCGAGTGAGATGTAGCCGGTATTGCCGGAGAAGATGTTCCAGGCGGTCGCGCAGGTGACGTAGATCAGCGCCAGGACGCCGTAGTTGGTCACCGCCGGGTTGGTGAAGACCTGCGGAAACAGCAGGGCGACGGCCGCGAGCAGCAGCAGGCCGCCGCCCTTGGCCGCGCTGTCGAGTCCCTTGCCTGTCACTGCGCGCGCACCGCCTTCTGGCCGAAAAGTCCCGTCGGGCGGTAAACCAGCACGATGACGAGCGCCGCGTAGTAAACGGCGACGGCCCAGGTCGGCTGCCAGACCGTCACCACCGACTCAAGCGTGAGCATGAACAGCGACGCGCCGAGCGCGCCGCCGACGCTGCCCATGCCGCCGAGGATGACGATCGACAGCAGCCGGGAGATCAGGTCGTAGCCGCTGTTGGCGTTGAACGCGTTGGTCGAGCCGAACACCATGCCGCCCGCCGCCGTCACCGCCACGCCGATCCCGAACGTCAGCGCCGCGACGCGGTTGACGTCGATGCCGACCAGCCTGGCGGCCGTGTCGTCCTGCATCGTGGCCCGCACGCTGCGCCCGAACCTGGTCCGGTAGAGCAGTGCGTAGACCACCGCGACGAGCGCGACCGCGAGGAGGAACCCCCAGATGTACACCCAGCCGACATAGAACCCGAGAATCCGCACGCTGCTGTTGGTGTAGGAGGTGTTGATCTGGACGTTGCTGGCACCGTAGATCTTGAACAGGATGCCCTCGATGATCAGCCCGACCGCGTAGGTGACGAGCAGCGTCATCGACGTCCGCTCGGTGCCGCGCAGCCGCCTGATGAACGCCCAGTGGATGAACACGCCCACCGCGAACATGGCCGGGATCGTAATCAGCAGGCTGAGGAACGGGTCGATGTGCGCCTTGGTGAACAGCGAGTAGGAGAGGTAAGCACCCAGGATGACCAGGACACCCTGGGCGATGTTGATGATGTCGAGCACGCCGAAGATCAACGTCAGCCCTACCGCCATGAGGGCGTAGACGCCTCCGAGGAGAATGCCGTCGACGATGGCGTTGATTATCTCCCGCGCCACTAAAAACTCCGTCCTGGTCGGTTCCCGGTCCCTGTGGCCCGGGCGATCGGCGACTGGCCGGGCTGAGCCGGCGTTACCCGCTTAGCTGGCCCAGGCCGGCTTGGTCGCGAGGATCGACACGGAGCCGGAGGCTCCGACGGGCAGCACCTGGACGAACTTCGAGCCGTTGGCCTGCCACTGGAACACGAACGCGGCCGCGTTGGCGTTCTCGCCGAGCGAGTCGAACTTCACCGAGCCCTGGACGGTCGTCAGCGTGTGGCCGCCGTGCAGGTAGGCGATGATCTTGGCGTTGTCGACCATGCCGACCGCGGTGACCGCCTGATCGACGACCTGGCCGACGGAGTACGCCTCGGCCACGTCGGCGTTGACGCCGGACGCGGTGCCGCCGTACTGCTGCACGTACTCGGCGACCATCTTCTGGCTCGTCGCGTTGGCGTAGCCGCCGTACCAGCCGTCGGGGACCATCATGCCGGCCGCGTTGCCCGCGCCGGCCGCCTTGATGAAGTCGGTGCCCTGGTCGGGGCCGGCCGCGGCGATGAACATCTTCGGCGTGAAGTGGTCCTGCGCGAACTCGGACATGAACGCCGCCACGGTCGGCACGTCGGTCGAGCCGAGCACCACGATGTCCGGCTTCTTCGCGGCCACGAGGTCGGCCTGCGGCTTGTACGACGAGCTCTCCTCGGGGAAGACCTTGGAGTACACCGTCGTGACGCCGAGTGCCTGGAGCTTGGTCTGCGCCAGCTGCACCGGCGGGGTGGCGAACGGGTCGTCCGCCGACGGGTACGCGGCGGTCAGCTTGTCCCGCTGACTGGCAGGCAGCGACGCGATGTAGTTCACGAACGGCATGAGCTCGTCCGCGACCGGCAGCGACACGTCAAAGACGTTGTGATCGGCCTGGTTCGACTGGGTGTCGAAGACCGACGGCGCGCCGCCCGCGCCCTCGACGAACGCGTACCCGTTGCGCGCCGCCACCGCCGAGGCGGGCCCGGTCAGCAGCGACGAGAACGGCCCGAAGGTCAGGTCCACGTGGTCGCTGTTGATCAGCGTCTGGTAGTTGGTGACCACCTGGTTGGAGTCGCTGCGGTCATCCAGGACCGTCAGCTTGACCTGACGGCCGAGTATCCCGCCGGCCGCGTTGACGTCCTTGACCCAGAGTTTGTAGCCCTGCTGGAAGGCCAGCCCGTCGGCGGAGAAGTCGCCGGTCAGGGAGAGCGAAGCGCCGATGCTGATTGGCGCGGCGCTCGAGGCCGCACTCGCCGAGCTTGCCGGGCTGCTGCTGGTGGTGCTGCTGGTGGTGCTGCTACTGCCGCCGCTGCTGCTGCATGCGGCCAGAACGCCGACGCCAAGCGCGACGACGCCAAGCGCGGCAGCGTTCCTGGAGAACCAGGGAAGGTTTGCGCTCACGCCCGGTTCCTCCCTCCACATCGATGTCGTTCTTCGGTATCGGGGCCCGCCCGGCGTCTGCTGGCACCTGCGGGTTTATCGAGACATGCCTATTAAGCCCGCGCGCGACCGCCGCAGAATGCACGCCGGCGTGCCCTTCGCGGTGCGGACGAGGCACACACTACAATCGTTTGCACTGGAGACTGGACCGCTTTGGCCCGTTTTGTCAATCTTGAATGTTTAATTTGCCGTTAAGCACGGTCTTCGCGATTATCCGGGGGGATGCGTCGAGTAGACGCCAAACACGCGCACAGATCAACCGGAAGCAGGAAATCTGGACCTAAATGCCGCTTTTGCCGTGCACCTTGGCCCCGCACAGCCTTCCGGCCTGGCATTACAGAGGTTATTGACAAATATCCATATCTACGGACCGCGCCGCGCCCGTGTCAGGCGCGCCCGCGGCGCAGCGGCACCGCGCCGCCGGCTGCGGCGCCGCCCGCGATGGGGGCGGTGGAACCGCGCACGACCAGCTCGGGGGCGAGGAAGAGCATCTTCACCGGGCTGCCGGCCGTCTCGATCCGCTCGACAAGCAGCGTGGCCGCCTCGGTACCGAGCTGGTAGTGCGGGAAGCGCACCGAGGACAGCGGCGGCCGGAGCCGGTCGACGAACGGCATGTCGTTGAACCCGACGACGGAGACGTCTTCCGGGCAGCGCAGGCCGAGTTCGTCGAGCGCGCCGTAGCAGCCCACCGCGAGCATGTCGTTGGCGGCGACGACGGCGGTGAGGTCACCGCGGGCGCCGAGCAGCTCCGCGCCGCAGCGCGTCCCCTCCTCTACGAAGTAGGCGCCGGCGTACGCGACCTGGTCGTCCGACACGGGGAGCTTGTGCGACGCCATGCCGTCAAGGAAGCCGCGGAGCCGGGCGGTGCCGGTAGAGGCGTCCTGCGGGCCGGCGATGTGCCCGATCCTGGTGTGCCCGAGCGAGACCAGGTGCGCGACCGCCGCCCGCACCCCCTGCTCGTTGTCGACCGAGACCGAGGAGAACGGGAAGTCCTGCGAGGTCCTGTTCATCAGCACGACAGGGAGCTCGGCGCCGGCCGCCTCGGCCAGGATCGGGCTGCCGGCGGTCGCGGTGCCGAGCACGAACCCGTCCACGTGCCTGGCCCGCATCTGGTCGAAGACCAGCCGCTCCTTGGCCAGGTCGGCGTCGGTGTTGCCGAGCAGGGCGACGTAGCCGCGGGAGATCAGCCGGTCTTCGATGCCGCGGATGATCGGCGGGAACAACGGGTTGTTGAGGTCGGGGATCAGCACGCCGATCGTGTGCGAGCGGCGGGTCCGCAGGCTGCGCGCCACCGGGTTGGGCTGATAGCCCAGCCTCTCGGCGGCCTCGCTGACCCGCTGTGCGGTGTCCTCGCTCACCAGGAGCCTGGTCCCGGGGTTCAGGGCGCGTGACGCGGTGGCCGGGTGCACGCCGGCCGCCGTAGCCACGTCCCGCAACGTGGCTGGTCGGTCACTGTGAGCCATTGCATTCCCTATCTCTTACCAAGGATGGTCAGCAGGTCTCTCACCTGAAGAGGGGGCGGCAGGCTGCGGACGGACGAGGGGGCGTGCCGCGCCGGTAGCTCACAGTACCCACGTGTGCTACCGGCCGCCAGCTATGGGCCCCGTGACGCGCCGTGACCACCGGGAAGACCCGCGGGCGAGACGGGAAACAGAGTCCGCGCGAACCGGAGCCGGCGCGGGAACCGAGGTCAGAGCGCGCGGGTCGCGGAGATCACGATGACCCAGCTGCGCCCGCGCCGGCGGCCCGCGGCGGCCGCCAGGGTGGTGCGCGTCCAGGTGACGCGGAACGAGGGCACGATCCGGCGCGGAGCATGCGCGCGGCGCAGTGCGCGCGCTGCGGGCACGGGGGCGGGAACGGGATCGGACTGCGGGTGGAAGCTGGCGGCGACGTCGCGGCGCCGCTCGACGGCCAGGGAGGAAATCAGTTCGGGGTGCACGGCAGGCTCCTTCGGCTATCGCGCGTCCGCTGGCGAGCGGCCCGCGCAAGTTAAGATGTATCGCGTTGTCGCGGTCATTTCAAGATATATCTCGTTGTTAATCGTCAGTTTCCGGCTTCGTTTCCTGGTCCGCGCTCTTACGGCCGGCCGCCTCACGGGCCTGCTTCTCGGCCAGTTCGGCGAGCTCGGGGATCGGTGCGACGAAAACCGACCACTCGACCGGCAGGGCGCCCTCCGGGCGCAGTGCCGGGTCGCCCGTGCGGACCTCGTACTTCTTGACGAGGGCACTCATCTGCTGCCTGAGCTCGAGCGTCTCCTGCGGGGTGATGAACACGGCGCTGCGCTGCCACCCGGACGCCCGCTCCCAGCCGGGCAGCGAACTGTTCGGCGCGAACATTCGGCGGGCCCGCTCGACCCACCGCTCGAACCACATCCGGGTGAGCGTGTCGGCCGCCATGGCCGCCTGGGCGTCAGGCTGATCCGTGGTGATCGAGATGTCGCGGGTCGTGGCCTTCCACGGCCGCTCACGGCCGCGGCCGCCGCCCGCTTCCTCGGCGAAACCGTACTTCGCCAGCGTCCGCAGGTGGAACGCGCAGTTCGCCGGGCTCTCCCCCAGTAGCTCGCTCGCCTGGGTCGCGGTCAGCGTATCGAGGACCGACAGCAGCTCGATCAGCGCGGTGCGCACCGGGTGGGCCAGCGCCCGCATCACGGTCGGGTCGGTGATCGCGCGCGGCTCGTCCGGACGGGGATCAGCCGCGGCATCTTCGGAACTCATGTTTCGAAATACTACGCTCGAAATGATCCTTTTGAAAGTCTCCGGAAGAGTTGTTTCGGAAGATCCATTCCGAACGAAGGCGCGCTGACCGCGCCCGCGCCCGGGCTCCGTTTCGGCGGGCGCTGCCAGTCGAACCGGACCGGCCCTGCGTACGCACCGGACGCCGCGCCCGTGAAACGATGAGGGGCATGCGGATCACACGGGTCGAGTCGACTGATCTGTTCACCGGGAGCGCCGCTTCTTCCGGCGATAACGGACTGCCCGCGGGCGCCGGAGCGGCTCCCCAGTCGGGGCGCCCGCTGCAGGTGGTGCGGGTCACCGTCGAGGCCAGCGAGGCGGCCGAGACGGGCGCCGCCGTGCGGCTGCGTGTCATGGGGGCAGGGGCGGAAACACCGCATCCGTTCGGGATGACGCTGGGCGAGCCAGGGGTAAGCCGCACCGGCGAGGTGAGCGTCGCCGTGACCGGGGCGCCCGGCACCGAACTGCCCGTCACGGTCATCGCGGAGACGGACACCGCGCGGGCCGACCTGGCGGCGGCCGTGACCGTCGCCGAGCCCGGCTGGACGATGTGGATGGTGTCGCACTTCCACTACGACCCCGTCTGGTGGAACACGCAGGGCCAGTTCACCGAGGCGCGGCTTGTCCTGCCTGACGAGGACGGTGACCTGCCGGACACCAGGACCGCCTTCGACTTGGTCCGGCTGCACCTGGAGAAGGCACGGCGGGACCTGGACTACAAGTTCGTGCTGGCCGAGATCGACTACCTCAAGCCGCACTTCGACGCGTTCCCGCACGACCGCGCGTTCTTGCGGTCGCTGCTCAGCGACGGCCGGGCGGAACTGGTCGGCGGCACGTACAACGAGCCCAACACCAACCTGACCGGCGCCGAGACGACCATCCGCAACGCGGTGTACGGCATGGGCTTCCAGCGCGGCGTGCTCGGGGCCGAGCCCGCGTCCGCGTGGATGCTCGACGCCTTCGGCTTCGACCCGGGCTTCCCCGGGCTGATGGCCGCCGCCGGGCTGTCCTCCTCTTCCTGGGCCCGCGGGCCGTTCCACCAGTGGGGACCCGCGGAGAACACCCAGATGCAGTTCCCGGCCGAGTTCGAGTGGCTCTCCCCCGACGGCGCCGGCCTGCTCACCGCGTACATGGCCAACCACTACGGTGCCGGCTGGACGCTGCACACCGCGAAGGACCTGCCAGGGGCGCTGGCCGCCGCCCACGAGCAGTTCCGCTCCCTCGCCCCGGTCGCGGCTACGCGCAACGTCATGCTCCCGGTCGGGTCCGACCACGTCATACCGGCCCGCTGGGTGACCGACGTCGCCAGGGAATGGTCGGCGCGGTACCTGTGGCCGCGGTTCGTGACCGCGGTGCCGCGCGAGTTCTTCGCCGCGGTGCGCGCCGAGTCGGAGGCCGAGCCCGCCAGGTACTGGATCATGCCGCAGACGCGGGACATGAACCCTCTGTACACCGGCAAGGACGTGTCCTACGCGGACACCAAGCTCGCCGCGCGGGCCGGCGAGACGGCGGTGCTCGAGGGCGAGCGGCTTGCCACCCTCGCTTGGCTGGGCGGTGCCGGGTACCCCGCCGAGTCCCTCGACAAGGCATGGCGGCAGCTCGCCTACGGCGCGCACCACGACGCGATCACCGGGACCGAGTCCGATGAGGTCTACCTCGACCTGCTGGCCGGGTGGCGGGAGGCGTGGCAGCGCGGGGACGCGGCCCGGCGGGACGCGATCGCGTTCCTGACCGGGACCGGACTTGACGGGGCGCCGGGCGCCGCGGCGCCCGCCGTGACGGTGGTGAACGGCCTGGCGCGCGAGCGCGACGCGATGGCGACGGCGACCGTCCGGCTGCCCGAGCCGGGCACCCCGTGGCTGACGGTCACCGACCCGGGGACCGGCGCCCCGCTGCCGGCGCTGGCCGAGGGGGTGCGCCGGCATCCCGACGGGTCGCTGGCCGAGGTGACGCTGACGTTCCGGGCCCGCGGCGTGCCCCCGCTCGGTTTCGTGCGCTACCCGCTCGCCGCCGGCGCGGCGCCGGCTGGCGGCGGGTGGGCCGGCGTCGACGGCCTGGCCATCGAGAACGACGCGTTCCTGGTGACCGGGAGCGACGGTCACGGCGCGCTCACTGGCGTCTTCGACAAAGCCGCCGGGCGCGAGGTGCTGACCAGGCCGGGCAACGACCTGGTCCTGCAGGAGGAGTACCAGCAGCACCCGCGGTGGAACGAAGGGCCGTGGCACCTCTCGCCCAAGGGGCCCGGGCTTGCCGCGTGCTCAGTCCCGGCCGTCGTGCGCGCGCAGCGCTCCCCCGTCGGCTCGCGGCTGGTCGCCAGCTACACCCTCGGCGACCTGTCGGTGACGGCGGAGACCCTGCTGTGGGACGGCGCCGACCGGGTCGAGTTCCGCACCCGCGTGTCCGGTTCCATCGGCAAGGAGCACCTGCTCCGGGTGCGGTTCCCTGCCTCGCTGCCGGGCGGGCTTCCGGTGTACCAGACGGCGACGGCGGTCATCGGCCGGCCGTTCGGCGCGCCGGAGGCCGACGTGGCCGAGCACTGGTGGACGCTGGACAACCCGGCCAACCACTGGTTCGGTGTCGGGGCCGTCGCGCGGGCGTCGCTTGGCACCGCGGGCGGTGACGTTCCCGTCGCGCTCGGGGTCGCCGAGGTCGTCACGCCGGACCAGGTCCCCGGCGAGTCGCAGCCGCTGATCAAGGACCTGCTCGTCTGGCTGGCGCGGCACGGGGTCACCGCGAGCTGCACGCGTTCTTCGGGCACCCGCTACGGCTGGATCGACCTGGACTCCAACCTGCCTGACTTCCGGATCGCGCTCGGCGGACCGTCAACGAACGCGTTCACCGCCGAGGTACTCGCCGCGTGCGACCCGTCGGTCGCCAAGCGGCTGTCTGCGCTGGTGGCCGAGAACGGCACCGCACGGCTGTGGGTGCCGGCCGTCAGGTCGCGTGCCGCGTCCTTCGGGCCGGGCGCTGACCTGCGCGGAGCCCGCGACCTGCCGGTGCTCATCGTCGCGGCCGCCGACCCGGCTGACACCGGCAAGGCGATCACGGACCTGTCCCGCGACCTGATGGACCAGCGGCTGCCCGCCGCCACCGGCGAACCGGGGCCGCTCGCACCGGGTGACGCGCCACTCGCCGACGGGGCGGTCGCGCTGTTCAACCAGGGCACGCCCGGCTGCGCGGTCACCCCGGACGGGACGCTGTGGATGTCGCTGTTCCGTGCCTGTTCCGGGTGGCCGAGCGGAGTATGGATCGACGGCGACCGGCGGACCGCACCTGACGGGTCATCGTTCGCCTGGCAGCACTGGTCGCACACCTTCCGCTATGCGCTGGCATCGTCCGGCGCCGCTGACGGCTGGCGGACGGCCGGGTTCAGCGCCGCCGCCGAGGACTACAACCACGACCTCACCGTCGTCGTCACCGACGCCGCGGCCGGCCTCCCGCATCCGGGCCCGCTCGGGCTAGTGTCCGTCGAAGGGGCGCCGAACGTGACGCTCTCGGCCCTCAAGCCCGTCGGCAATCCCCTCGCCGCCGGTCTGCCAGGCACGCCCGACCGCGCGCCGCGCGAGGTGACCGTCCGGCTCCGGGAGACCGACGGCCTGCTCTCCCTGGCCAGGCTCAGGCTCGCGGCCGGCATCGAGGCCGCCTGGCGCAGCGACCTGCTGGAAGAGCGGCACGGCGAGCAGCTTCCTGTCAGCTACGGCACGGCCGGAGTGCGGACGCTGACGGTCTCTGACGGGACCGCGTTCGTCCCGATGCAGCCGTTCGAGACCGCGACATTGCGGGTCAGGCTCGCGGACGGGCCGGCGGGCGGCGGGCCGGCGGGCGGGCCGGCGGGCCTGGCTAGTGCGGCCGGCGGCGGCGGGAGCCTGCCCGAGCCGGTCCAGCCGGTGTACACCCGCTACTGGCTGCACGGCAAGGGACCGGCACCGGCCGGGAACGTGCCCGTCGCGGTGCACTTCGGGCCGACCAGGGTCACCCTCGGCGGCGCCGCCCCCGACGGTCCCCCGCTCACCCTCACGGTGGCCTGCGGCCCGGTCGCCGCCGCCGGGCAGGTGGAGCTCGTCGTGCCAAGCGGTCTGTCGGTCGCGGTGGCCGGCGGCGGGGCGGTCGCCCCGCTCCGCTACGACCTGGAGCCTAACGGTTTCGCCGCCTGGGACGTGACGGTCAGCGCCGCGCCAGGAACCCCGGGCGGCCGGTACTTCCTCACCGCGCGGATCACCGACGGCTTCGGACAGCTGCTTGAGGACACCGCGCTGGTCACGGTGGGCGAGCCCGGCGGGCCCGATCCCGGCCTTCCCCCTGAGGAACTGTTCTTCCGGCTGCAGTCCGACGTCACCGCCCTGGTCGAAGAGGCCGGGCTCGAGGTGCTCACCCCGGCGGTGCGGCTCGCCCCGGGGGAGAGCGGCGAGCTGTCGGTGCGCGTCAGCAGCCGCCTCGCGTCGCAGCTGCGCGGCGAGGCGCAGCTCGTCTCCCCCGTCGGCACCTGGGAGGCCAGCGGCCCGTGGACCCAGCCCGTCCTGGTCGGGCCCGGCGGCGAGGCGACGGTGCGATTCGCCGTCACCGTCCCCGCGACGGCCGAGCCTGGCTGGCAGTCGTGGCTCCTGGTGAAGCTGATGTACTTCGGGCGGGTGCGCTACTCGGAAGCCGTCCCGCTCACCGTCACCTGAGACGCCGGCGGCGGTAAAGCAAAGTTCGTGCCTCCGGGTACCGCGCTTGTTGCTGTTATCAGCGCGAGTAGGGGGTTCGGTTGTCCCGTTCGCCCGCGGACGAGCTTTTCGCGTTGGCTTGCGCCAGCGGCGGCCCGGCCGGGGTTGCCGGCCGCGCTACTCGTTGATCGCGGTGGCCGCGATCTCCTCCTCGACGAGGTCCGCCGGGGTGTCGGGCACCGCCGGCTTGCGGTCCCTGAGCAGGACGACGACCAGGACCAGGACCGCGACGTCGAAGATCGCGGCCAGCCCGAAGGCGGTGGACATGCCGTGCGCGAGCACCTGGTGCTGCAGCGCCGTGCCGGTCAGGCCCGCCGCCGGGTGGGCGGCGGCGTTGCGGGTGGCGGTGCCGAAGACGGCGACCAGCACCGCCAGGCCGAGCGACCCGCCCACCTGCTGCATGACGTTGACCATGCTTGAGGCGGCGCCTGAGTCCTCGCGGCGCACCCCGGCCAGCGAGATCGTGGTCAGCGGCACGAACACCACGCCCATGCCGAGGCCGATCAGCAGCATCGGCTCGAAGACCCCGGTCCAGTAGGAGGTCGCGGGCGAAACCCGGGACAGCCACGCCATGCCGGCGATCACCGGGAGCATCCCGGCGATCATCAGCCGCCGCGGGCCGACGACCGGCAGCAGCCGCGGCACCAGGCGCGAGACGGCGAACAGGGCCACGGTCATCGGCAGGAAAGCGATCCCCGCCGCGATCGGGCTGAAGCCGAGCACGTCCTGCAGGAACTGGGTCAGGAAGAAGAACATCCCGAACATGCCCGCTACCAGCAGCAGCCGGGCCACGAACGATCCTGACCGGCCCGCGTCGGCGAACAGCCGCAGCGGCGTGATCGGCTCCGCGGCGCGGGTCTCGATCGCCAGGAAGGCGGCGAGCAGCACGGCGGCGGCAGCGAACGAGGCGATCGTGACCGAGTCGCCCCAGCCGTTCGACGCGGCCCTGATGAACGCGTACACGAGCGCGCCGACGCCGGCCACCGAGGTGACCGCGCCCGCCAGGTCGAAGCGGCCGGGCACCCGGGCGGTCTCGGCCACGAAACGCGGGGTCGCGATCAGCACGGCGATCCCGATCGGGATGTTGATGAACAGGACCCAGCGCCAGTCAAGCCACTGGGTGATGACCCCGCCGAGTACCAGGCCGAGCGAGCTGCCGCCCATCACCACGCCGGTGTAGATGCCCAGTGCCTTGGTCCGCTCCCGCCCCTCAGGGAAGGCGCTGATCACGAGGGCGAGCACGGCGGGCGAGGCCAGCGCGCCGCCGACCCCCTGGATGGCGCGGGCGGCGAGCAGCATGCCCGCGGACGTCGCGAGCCCGCCGGCCAGCGAGGCCAGGGTGAACAAGGCGATGCCGTACATGAACATGCGGCGGCGGCCGAGGATGTCGCCCGCGCGGCCGCCGAGCAGCAGCAGGCCGCCGAACGTGAGCGTGTAGCCGTTCAGCACCCAGGACAGGCTCGTGGCGGAGAAATGCAGTCCGTTCTGGATATGCGGCAGGGCGATGTTGACCACGGTCGCGTCGAGGATGATCATGAGCTGGGCGCCAAGCATGATCGCGAGCGCGACGCCGGGACGGGCGCTAGCGCGCCGGTCACGGCCGAGCGCCGCGTCCGCTCGCCGCCCGGTCAGGCGCGAGGTACTATGAGGAAAGATACGGAGGTTCACTCCGGTTACTATACGGAGGCTGCCTCCGTTTTGCAAGCCGGTAGTGTGCGATAACCGATGGACATGACTGACAAGCCCCGCGCCGAGGCGGGCGACGAACCGCGGATGCGCGCCGACGCGCGGCGCAGCCGCGCGAAGCTGCTCGATGCCGCCACTGCCGCGTTCGCCGACACCGGCGCGGACGCGCCGCTCGAGGACATCGCCCGGCGGGCCGGGGTGGGCATCGGCACGCTCTACCGGCACTTCCCTACCCGGGTTGACCTGCAGGCGGCGGTGTACCGGAGCCAGGTCGAGACCGTCTGCGCGGCGGCCGACCAGTACATGAGCAGCGCCAGCCCCGACCAGGCACTGTCCGGCTGGCTGCGCGCGATGGCCGCCTACCTGGCCACCAAGCGCGGACTGTCCCGGGTGCTTGTCGAGGCGCTCGGCCGGGACTCTCAGCTGATCACCAGCTGCTGGGACGCGATGAACGGCGCGGCCGAGCGGCTGATGACCCGCGCGCAGCAATCGGGCACACTGCGCAACGACATCAAGCCGATCGACGTGCTGCGCCTAGTGCACGGCATCGTCATCGCCACCGAGCAGGCGCCGGGCGAGACCGACCGGCTGCTCGGCCTGATGCTGGACGGGCTGCGGGCGAAGGACGCCGGCTAACCAGGGCTCAGATGCGCGGCGGGCGGTTCTCGTAGGAAGTCGAGAGCACCACCGTGGTGCGCGTGGAGACGTTGGCCAGGGTGCGGATCTGCTGCAGCAGGTCCTCCAGGGCGCGCGGCGACGCGACGCGGACCTTGAGTATGTAGTTCTCGTCGCCCGCCACGCTGTGGCACGCCTCGATCGCCTCGAGGTTCTCCAGGCGCTCCGGCACGTCGTCCGGCGCCGCCTGGTCGAACGGCTTAATCGACACGAAGGCCGTGAGCGGAAGCCCGATTACCTCGGGGTCACACAGCGCTACGTAGCCGGTGATGACGCCGTCGGTCTCAAGCCGACGCACCCGCTGGTGCACGGCGGACACCGAAAGGCCAGCCTGCCTGGCCAGTTCGGTAAAGCTCATCCGCCCGTTGCGGGACAGCAGGGACACGATGCGCCGGTCAATCTCTTCCACTACGACAACTTAACGTGCAATCTGTGCGCGCCGTGACAACACGACGTAACGGCTTTGTCTCGGGGGCGTTCGGCTGCTGTCCACCGGGACGTAAAGCGCGTTGCCCGTCCAAAGCTGTCCTAAGCGGTGAGAGACTGGAAGTATGCAGCCGGATGAACTCTACGAACTGGTCGCCGACGTCGCTCCCGCGGCGGACGAACCGGACGCTGAGGGCGGTGACGCTGAGGCTGGCAGTGCCGCCGCCGCGGAATCCGCCGGCCAGGAATCCGCCAGCGCCGGTCCCGCCGGTACCGACTCTGACGGCATGGCGCTGCTCGTGTACCTGGAAGGGTTCATGGACGCGGGCGCGGCCGGGCGCCTGCTGACCGAGCACCTGCTCGACACCTTCGAGCACACCACGGTGGCCAGGTTCAACACCGACCGGCTGCTCGACTACCGCTCCCGGCGGCCGCTGATGACCTTCGACGGCGGCAAGTGGGAGACCTACGACGCGCCCGAGCTGTCGGTGTTCAAGCTCGCTGACTCCGAGGGCAAGCCGTTCCTGCTGCTCACCGGTCCTGAGCCGGATCACGAGTGGGAGGCGTTCACGGCCGCCGCCCAGGCGGTCGCCGAGCGCCTCGGAGCAGGGCCGATGATCACCTACTTCGGCGTGCCGATGGGCATACCGCACACCCGGCCGCTCGGCGTGATCACCCATGCCACCCGGCCGGGCCTGGTGACGTCCAAGGTGCCGCTGCCGTCCAAACTGCAGGTGCCCGCGTCGGCGTCGTCACTCCTCGAGTACCGCTTCGGCGAGGCCGGGCGGGACGCGATCGGCCTGGTCGTCCAGGTGCCGCACTACCTCTCCCAGGCGGCCTACCCGACCGCGGCGCTCACCCTGATGGACTCGCTGACGGAGGCGACCGGCCTCGACCTGCCCGCGCTTGAGCTGCGCGAGGCGGCGGACAGGACCAACACGCTCATCGACCGGCAGGTCGCCGAGTCGGCCGAGGTCGCCGAGCTCGTCCAGGGCCTGGAAGCCCAGTACGACGCGGCGGTCGCCCACGACGGCGAGAACCTGCTGGCCGAAGGCGAGGAAATGCCGACCGCGGACGAGCTCGCGGCGCAGTTCGAGCAGTTCCTGGCCGAGCAGGGCGGCACGGAAGAGTAACGGGGCTGACGCTGGCCCGCCCGGTCCCGTCAGCGTCAGCGTCAGCGTCAGACGATCATCAGCTCGCGCGGCGCGTTGTTCATCCGCTGCACGCCAGCCCCGTCGGCGGCGGGGTCGGCGCACACCACGATGTCCTCGATGCGGGCGCCGTGCGGGCCCGGGTAGATGCCGGGCTCGATGGAGAAGGCCATGCCCGGGTCCAGCGCGATCGTGTTGCCCTCGACGATGTAGGGGTCCTCGTGCGACTCCAGGCCGATGCCGTGGCCCGTGCGGTGGATGAACCACTCGCCGTAGCCGGCGTCGGCGATGATCTCGCGGGCGGTCCTGTCGACGCTCTCCGCCGTGACACCGGGCCTGACGCTGAGCGTCGCCGCCTCCTGGGCGCGCTTGAGCACCTCGTAGTAGGCGGTGAACTCGTCCGGCGCGTGGCCCACGGCGTAGACGCGGGTGCAGTCGGAGCAGTAGCCGGACGGCATCGTGCCGCCGATGTCGACCACCACCACGTCGCCGTCCTGGATGACGCGGTCGGAGACCTCGTGGTGCGGCGAGGCGCCGTTCGGGCCCGAGCCGACGATCACGAAGTCCACCTGCACGTGCCCCTCGGCCAGGATCGCCTCGGCGATCCTGGCGCCGACCTGCCGCTCGGTCAGGCCAGGGCGCAGCCAGCCGGGCACGTTCGCGTGCACCCGGTCGATCGCCGCGCCCGCCTCGAGCAGCGCCGCGACCTCGGCCGGCGACTTGCGCATCCGCAGCGGCGACAGCACGGTGCTGGCCAGGAACTGCCGCGCACCGGGGAGGGCATCCGCGAACTGCAGCACGTGCAGCGCCCACATCCGGTCGGACAGCGCGACAGAGCGCGGGTCGCCGAGGGCACTGGCCATCATCCCGAACGGATGCGCGGTTTCCCCCCAGCTGATGATTTCCAGCTCAAGCGCGCCGGCCGGAGAGGCTTGCGCCGCCTTCAGCTCCAGGGCTGGCACCAGCAGGAACGGATCCCTGTGGGCGGGCACCGCCAGGCAGGTCAGCCGCTCCAGCTGCTTGGCGTCGTAGCCGGTCACGTAGCGCAGGTCGGGCCCGGGAGTGAGCAGCAGGACGTCAAGCCCGGCCGCCCGGACCGCGTCCGCGACGCGGGCCAGGCGCTCGGTTGGGTAGAGGGCGCTGTCGCTGGTCACTGGGCTCCTTCTGGTCTGCTGATCATGTGCTGGTCATGAGCTGGTGACGGCGGCGCGAAACCGGGCAAGCGACGAGCCGAGACCGAGCTCGTCGCCGATCTCGCTGAGGATCTGCTGGTCCGGCGGGACCGCCGGGAGGGCTCCGCCGATGTCCGCCGCGAGCGGGACGTCGCGGGCCGTCAGCACCACCGGCGGCGCGATGTCGAGATAGCCGCGGGCGGCCTCGAGCTTCTTCCTGGTGCCGGGCGGAAACCCGCCGTGGCCCTTGTCGAGCGCGTTCTTGAGGCTCTCCAGGTCCCCGAAGGTCCTGATCAGCGAGCTGGCGGTCTTCTCGCCGATACCGGGGACGCCGGGCAGGCCGTCGCTCGGGTCGCCGCGCAGCACCGCGAAGTCCGCGTAGCGGTCGCCCGGGATGTCGTACTTCTTGGCGATCTCGGTCTCGGTCACCGGCTCAAGCCGGCCAAGGCCCTTGACCGTGTAGAGCACCCGGATCCCGCGCTTGTCGTCGACCAGCTGAAACAGGTCGCGGTCGCCGGTGACCACGTCGACCGGCTGAGCGGCCCGCTCGGCGAGGGTGGCGATGATGTCGTCCGCCTCGTAGCCGGCGTGCTCGGCGAGCGCGATCCCCGAGGCGAGCAGCACCTGGGTGATCAGCGGGACCTGCACGGCCAGCCCGGGCGGTGTCTGCTCGGACCCGTCGGGCTCAGCCCGGTGCGCCTTGTAGCCGGGGATGGCCGCGGTGCGGAAGGCGGGACGCCAGTCGGCGTCGAGGCAGGCGACCAGCCGGTCCGGCCGGTAATCCCTGACCAGGCGTCCGATCGCGTCGAGCAGCCCGCGGATCGCGTTCACCGGCGTTCCGTCGGGCGCCGTCACCGTCTCCGGCATCCCGTAGAACGCGCGGTAGTACAGCGACGCCGTGTCAAGCAGCATCAACGAGCCCACCCCGCAATATTGTCACGTCTCCGCCGTCACGGGGCACGGCCCCGCTAACCGCCCGGGGGAGGTCTCCGCCGGTCCGGTTCCAGCGACGC